>CAZSOM010000245.1:0-3106 GCA_964608295.1 uncultured Candidatus Cloacimonadota bacterium | reverse complement strand
AGGAGAAGTAATAATGAAAAAAATAATTGTTCTAAGTTTATTGATTTTAATTCTTTTTGGGTGTATGGGAAGGAAGGTTGCGCCTAGTAATTACTTCATTCTTGAATATTATGATCATTCAGAAAAAGATGAACTCAGGTTGGATGAACCCTTTGATCAATCAGTATACATAGAGGATACAAAAGTGCCAAGGACTTACAATCGAAAACAGATTGTAGTTCGCCATTTTGGACCACGTATTACATATTCCGAGAATAACCTTTGGGGTATCAAATTATCTAAAATAATTCCCAATTTAATAAAAAAGAGGTTTGATAATTATAATATTTTCAAGAGTACTCAAAGAGAACTTTTCGCTTCCGAACCAAATTATGTGATTGATACAAATATAAATAATATTGAGATGTATGTTTCAGAAACGCTCTATCAGGCAAGGTTGAATATTGATTTCTCTTATGGTAAAAGAAATAACGAAAAGCCTTTGATAATTCATTCCGCAAATATTGAGAAAGTTATGTTGAAACAGGATTTTGATACTTTTGCACAAACAATAAACGAAATTCTCTTAGATGAAATCGACAAGTTTGCAGCAAAAATTAACATATACAACATTCATGGATATCAAGCCCTAAGTACTCTTGATAATATTCCCATTGAGATTGATTCTAAATTAGTTGAAATACTGGACACAGAAGAAGATATAAGTGGAAAAGGACTGCTCTTGGTTCCAGCAATTACAAGAACAGAAAATGAACCGTATTACGAAGTCTTTGATAAATATGGATATAAAAGATCAGTTAGGATTGGAGAATCTATACCACTGATGGAAGGGATATACTCTATCGAATATGGTTCAGGAAACACGGACCAAAAAATGATCCAAAAAAATATCGAGATACACCCACGCTATAAAACTATTGTGGAACCCGATTGGGGTTGTTTGATAGTTGAAATCATAGACGAAAGTAGAAACTTTGCTAAAGTAATTTACGAAATATTTGATTTGGAAAACGGGGAAAGTTTTGGTCATGAATTTCCGGCAGAGGTAGAGCTTGGAGAACAGGAAACAGTCTGGATACTCAAACCCGGACATTATAAGATAACCATCAATAATGAACCTTTTAATACATATACCGATTTTACGACTGTGTTAATTGAAAAAGGCAGTGTACAAAAACTCACGATTGTAATGGAAACAGATGAAGACGGTAGTCCAACCAATATGGCTGGGGCTGGGATACTGGAAGATAGTTTCTTAACAGCATCATTGGTACCACTAAAGTTTTCAAGCGCAATTCACATCAATGGGAATCTAAATAGTGATAATGAACTAAATGAAAATGACCCAGAGATTACTATAACAATGAATTCACAATTAGAAAATTATCTCATTTACGATAAAGGACCTTTTTATTACAATATGAAAAATGTTATTGATCTGGGTGTTTCAAAAACGACAGATACGGATTTTAGACTTGCCTCAGATGAATTCGATCTAAAAAATACTGGGATTTATTATTTTGTAAAAGATCTGGGTTTGTATGGTAGATTCGATTTAAACACACATTTTTTTGATGAGGCACAATATAGTGCTGAAGAATTTTATTATCAGAAATATAATGAAAATGGTGAAGCTTTGGGAGATAGTGTCTATTCCGATAAGATAACGATAAAATCATCTTTTTTCCCATTTGAGTTAAAAGAAGGAATTGGAATTAATTATAGGATCTTGAATTTTCCTAGAGCAAACTTAAGCTTCAGAGCAGGTTTCGGAATGAGGCAGTTTCTTAATAAGGACGTATTTTTCTTACAACAATCAGATACTTATAATAACATTGAACATAGAAAATACTTTGAATTAGCATCAACGAATACAACAGGAACCGAGTTGTCACTTGTAGGTAATTTCCAATTGCCTTTCAATCTAACATATGCATCAGATGCTGATTTTTACTTCCCGTTCGATAAAAACGACGACTATATATTTGAATGGGAAAATTCTTTTAATCTTAATTTGTTTAAACATATTTCTCTGGATTACAAATTTAATTTAGAAAAGATGAGTAAGGATACTGGAATTGATTATCTTGTTAAAGAACATAGTCTCTTCTTGAGAGTTACTTATTTCTTGAAATAATATGGAATATAAAGAACAGACCTTATTTCTTGATGGAGAGCTTACAAAGTATACTGTACCTGCTTTGAATGACAAGTTTCTCAAACTTAAGAATGAACAAATTATTGCTGTTGACTTGAAAGAAATAACAAAGATCGATAGCGCTGGTGTAGCTTTTATCGATGAGCTGATGGCAGAGTTGAAGTTAGATCCAGGTGCTGGTCTGATGATGAGTAAAATGGTATTAACTGCCTATAATGCTTTCACCTCATCAGAAGTAGTTCAGCAAATTGTAACAAAAAAATTAGATTTCTTCACTCAATTAGGACATGGTTTCGTTGATTTTGTTGAATCCTTAAAAGATGGGATATCGCTTATTGCAGATATTTCCTATTGGTCATTTGTGGGTATTTTTAATAAAAAAGGGCAACGTAAGGGATCAGTTATTCGTCAAGCTCTGTTCATTGGAGTAGATGCCCTGGGTATAATTGCCTTATTGTCCATGATACTTGGCTTGATCCTTGCTTTACAATCTGCGGCGCAATTAAGACAATTTGGTGCAAACATTTTTGTGGCAGATCTCATGGGAGTATCAATGGTCACTGAAATGGGGCCAATACTAACTGCTATCATATTAGCAGGTAGAAGCGGTTCTTCAATAGCTTCTGAGATTGCAACTATGAAAGTTACAGAAGAGATCGATGCGCTTAAAATGATGGCTATAAATCCAATTAGATATGTAGTGGTTCCTAAACTTCATGCAATAACGATCTGTATCCCGCTTTTAGTTACTGCTTCCACAATAATTGGAATATTTGGTGGTCTTATCATAGCCGTTACTTATCTTGATCTCAGTGCGACGGTATTCATGAATAGAATGTTTGAGGTTGTCACTTTTAGAGATGCTGTTATTGGCTTGGGTAAGAGCTATTTCTTTGCTTGGGTCATCGTAATTATTGGAAGTTATTACGGATTCAATGTTAAAGGTGG
>CAZSOM010000244.1:0-3126 GCA_964608295.1 uncultured Candidatus Cloacimonadota bacterium | reverse complement strand
TCTTTACTTGTATTCTGGAGTTTCTCCAACTCTGGAAACCTGCATTATTGGAGATGATAAGAAGCACATTTCTTGGACGAACAATTCTTGGAACTACTTTTGTCTCAAGTGATTTTATCTATTATTTTCTTGGATCTTTAACTAGTTGGATTGTGCTGAATTTAATCAGGAAAATTACAAATTCCGAACGGACATGACAGCTATTCCAATAAGAAGAGAGTCTTTTAATGTGTACCGATCAAGCAGTATTGGAGCATAATCTTTATTGAATGGTTGAAGCAGGATCTCTTTTCCCTCAGCAAAAGATTTCACTTTTTTAAGTGTAACTTCACCTTCAACTCGAACAACACAGATCCTTTCATCAGCAGCAACCCAGTTATCACATTGTTTTATAACAACTACATCACCATTTGAGATATATGGCTCCATGCTGTCACCACTAGCATAAAATGCAAAGTAGGAGTTAAAATCACCGGAAAGCGAGCTTGTATCCATCATTATATGATCGAGTGGTTCTGCAGAATCTATTTCTTGCGGAGATCCGCAACTTACACTATCCAGTACAGGTAAATTAAAATACTCTCTATTGCCAACGGTTTTAATGTTTCGAGTTGGGAACATAGGACCTTCTCCAGTTATTAACCAGGTAATGTTGATGTTAAATGTTGTTGCGAGTTTATTCAGAAAATCATAGTTAGGACTTGTTTTCCCTTTGATATAGCGGTTTATCACGACATTAGAAATATCAATCTTTTCAGCTAGACTAACCTGTGTGAGTTCAAGTTTTTTTAGTACCTCATTCATTCTCTTCCCAAACGGCATAACTTCTCCCTTAACTAATTTAACTACATAGTTAAGAAAATAATTATAAATTAACCGTCAAGTTAAAAAATGAAATTATTTAGTCTTTTTTTGTATTATGATTCTCTAACCAACTGAAATATCATTTTCCTTTGTATCAGTTACTTCACCAATAATGGCAGCCCATTCAATTCCCTTAGTTTTCAGTTTGTTCAAAAGTAATGTTGCCTTTTCATGAGGAACAGAGATCAAGAGTCCACCTGAAGTTTGGGCATCATACATCAAAGTGATTTTATGATTTGGAATGGAATTGTTATCAATCTTAACAAAAGGTTGATAATATCGCTCATTACGGAAGGAGCCGCCAGGGAAAAAGCCCATCTCAGCCAATTCAAAGCATTCTTTTATAAATGGTATCGAATTAAAATCAAGTGTAACAGATGTATCTTTATTCACCATCTCATGTAAGTGACCTAAAAGTCCAAAACCTGTCACGTCAGTCAAGGCATTCACACCAACCTCAACTGCTATTTCAGAAGCTGTTTTATTAAGATAGCTCATATGAAAAATTGCCTTATCAATTGCACTTTGCGGAGCTTCATCAGCTTTGATAGAAGTAGTGATTACACCTGTTCCCAAGGGTTTAGTCAGAATTATCTTATCACCTGGTTTAATTGTATTATTTCGCAGGATCTTGTTTGGGTGTACTGTGCCGGTAACAGAAAGCCCGTATTTCATCTCAATATCTTCAATTGTATGACCACCCAATATAACGCCACCAGCTTCTTTTACCTTATCCATTCCTCCACGTAATATTTCATGCAGGATTTCCTTGGTAAGGTGGCAGTTATCATAAGCAACAATATTAAGGGCTGTATTTACTTTCGCTCCCATCGCATAGATGTCGCTTAAACTATTGACAGCTGCAATTTGACCATAAATGTAAGGATCATCAACTACTGGTGTGATGAAATCAACAGTTTGTACAATTGCAACTTCATCATTTATCTTATAAACACCTGAATCATCATTATCAGAACGATCGACTAACATTCTTGATGATGTAGGGAAATCCAATCCATTTAAAATTATATCTAAGTCCGACGGACTAACCTTACCAGCTCAGCCAGCTGCTTTTACATATTGCGTTAATTTAATTATATCTTCTTTTTTATTCATTACAAATCTCCAATAATTGTGTTCAAAAGATTTGAAGTCGATTTTATGTCAAGATGTAGATGATTTTGATCCAGTAAACTTGAGTGTTTTCTCAATGGGAAAAAAATTATTATAGAACTTATTACTTAGGTGACAGAGGTTTCATTATTTATGGTTTTCTTGAAAATATTCAAGAAATAAATCTTGACGATATAATTGCGAATAATAATTTAGCTTTCGTTAGATGTATTTCCAGAAATTCTTAGTCTCGGAATGTAAATATTGTAATTATGAAAGAAAGTAAGACAAAGGAGTAAAGATGAAATCAATAGCTTTTAAAATATCTGATCAGCTTGCAGACAGACTTGCGAAAACATATGAAAATCGTAATAGAGGTGCTCAAAGAGCAGTTGAAAGTTGGAACGTGTTACAAATTTTAACGATAATGGAGATAAGAAATATCTTCACTAAAAAGGAACTCAAATTCTTAATAGGATTTGCAGAAAATAGAAATTTCCTTTCAAGTAATGCAGCGAGTAATGTAATATTTCCTAATGAGGTTTTGCAATATTATAGGCTTTATAGTGATCCTGGTATTATTGATTTTAAAGAATTATATAAAAAAATCCGAACACTTACAACTGCACAAATGTTATTTTTGAATGATTGGTTGGATAGATATTGGAATGTTAATAAAGAGAAGATTGAAATGAATGAATATGTTAATTTTTTAGCAAAGGAAGAAGATTGAGAGCAAGTGAAATTGTAAATTTCCTAAATATTCATGAAGATGTTCATGTAAAGTGGGTGAAGGTAAGAACTGATAATTATAAGTTCTATGATATTAAACCGGAAGATCTGATATCCCAAAAAGTATTAAAAAGGAAAAATAAATGATTCAAGAAAACACTGTTTTCATTTTAGGGGCTGGTGCTAGTGTACCGTTTGGTTATCCTTCTGGATTTGAATTAAGAAATTATATTTGTAATGAATTTAAAGAAAATTGGATGAGTTTGAATAAACGAGATGATGATATTCTGAGACAAATAGATAAATTTACTTCAGCATTTAGTAACTCTTTAAATATGTCGATAGATTTATTTCTCTCAAGAAATAAAGAATTTGAAGAAATTGGCAAATATGCAATTATTCATCAAATACTCAAGG
>CAZSOM010000243.1:0-3149 GCA_964608295.1 uncultured Candidatus Cloacimonadota bacterium | reverse complement strand
CTCCTGAAATATTCAATTCTGAATAGAGCAAATTTACAGATAAACTTATTAAAATAATCAATAAGAAAGTTTTCTTCATTTTCTCACTATTACACATCTTATTTCCTTAATATAATATATTGTAGATCAATTTCTTCAATTTCATTTCGAGGAATCTTTAACAACCATTTTTGTAAATCAATTAAAGTCGATTGGTAAGTTCCGTAAGCTGATAATGAATATATTGAAGAAAAATCTATTTTTTGTTTTGTTGCAATAACTTTTATCAATTCAATATCTTCATTTTTATTTGGTAGAAGATTTACAGGAAAATACAAACCATTCTTTTTATCATTAGAATTTGGTAAAAGGAATAGTTCACCCGATTTTATAACATTATTATTTCTGTATTCGTTAGGAAAAATAACATAAACTGAATCATTTGAACAAATATTTAGAATTGTAAGATAACAATTTTTTGAAGATTTCACCGATAATTCAATTTCTTCACCATCTTTAAAATATTCACGATTTAACTCTGCTATTAGTCCAAAAGAAGGATCTTTTTCACCTTTTTGTCTACCAACTTTTACTTTTATCGTTATTACTTTTTTAAATATGTTTCCTTTGGAGATAATTTCTTCATTAACCAATTCTTTTTCAAGAATAATTCCCTGACTTATCTGCTGTGTTATTGAAGAAAAGTTATCAAGAACAATTTCTTCATGATTTTCAGCTTGAATATTAAGAATTCGACCTTTAATTTCAACTCCACTGTAATATTCAATTGCCCTTTTACAGGCTTTCAGAATCGCAATTTCTCTTGCTTTTTCTGGTGTGATATTTTCAATTGTTACTGATTCAGTTATTTTAAACCAGTCATTTCCCAAAGCAATGAGTTTCAAATTTGCATTATCTAGCGAAGCAGAAATAATTTCTTTTGATTGAGTTGGAGTACTATGTTTAATAGCAGAACATCCTAAAAAAATAATTACCCAAAGAGAAATTAGTATAAAATTCTTCATAATTTCACTCTGAATTAATACTTAATCAAAACACGATACATATTTTTTCCAATAAAAGTCGGAGATTGTTCTTTGTCTAAATAACCTGCGGTTTGACTTACGTTTTTGTAAATGTAATTTTGCAATTCATCCAAAGTTAAATTTTTATCGGAACCTTTTGCTTCACCCATTAAACCTTTTAAAAGATAATAAGTGAACAGACCGTGTTGTTTTTCAGGATATGCCGAACTGTATTGCTTATCAGTTGAAGCTGAGAAAACAGCCATATTTTCGGTTGTTAAAATCGGATTTTTAATTTTTACGGAAATTGGTCTGATTCCAGCGATTAGCATTTCTTCAGAACGGCTTACTCCAGAGAAACAAGCATCAATGAATAATGTGACGGATTTTGCTTGAAGTTTTGATAAAGACGTATAAATGAAATCCAAACTACTTCCTGTATTTGCATAATTTGGGTCAATATCGAAAGGTATTAAATATCCTTTTTCAGATTTTGTATCTGGTGCTCCATGACCAGAATAATAAACAATTACATCTGTTTGCCCTTTTTCCAATCTTCTTGAAATCCAACCGTCTTCAGCAAAAATCTTGTTAAATTCTCCAGAAGTAGCACCATCATTTGTTCTATAATAGATATTTCTTTCAGGAATGCCAAATACAGATTTTGAATATTGATAAAACACTCTTGCGTCATTTAATGCAAAATCAACTGTTGGAGCATATTTATAATTCTCAATTCCTATGACTATTGCTAATGTGTTTTTTCCATCGATTTCAGTTTTCGGAATATTTTTATCAACATCTGAAAGAACTGCAATATTATCAAATTCTTTCATCTTTATTTCTTTCTGTTTATGGATTTTTGTAACTTGAATATCAATAATGGCTTTTGTTCTGTCTCCGAGTTTTAACCCCAAGTCAGTTGTTTTTCCAAATATTCCAGTGTTTTCTGATAACTCTACCGAAAGCGGGATGTTTTCTTCATCATAGCGTCTGCTTGTGTAAAAATAAAACTCAATTTTTCTATAATCACCGCTTTTAATATCTCCGAGGTTAAAATATTTTCCCACATCTGGACAAGTAATATCTTGATTATCTGAGGTTAAAATTACTTTTGCTTTTACATCTGATGCAACACCTTCACCAAAATTCTGAACATAAACAGTTACTTCGATAGATTCGTTTGGTTCTATGATTGCGTTTCCATTACCATATGAAAATCCTTCACCTTCAGCATCTTGATTATCATCAATTGCAATTTGCTCAATTTTTAGATTAGGAGAGGTAAATGCTAAAGTCTCAAAACTTATTTTTGCTGGATCTGCATCAAAACCATTGCTTTCGGTTAATTCAATCCGGAACTCTCTGGATAATGATTTAACATCAATACTTGCTGAAATTGGAATGGATATTTTTTTTCTACTGCTTTTGAAAACCTTCTTGATTTCAGTTTTAGTCGGGAAAGAAATATTTTGGGAAGATGTTAATGGTGTAATATTTACGTTAATATTGATAGCATCTCCACGTCCTTTGTTTACTATATCAAATTGGATATTTCCATTTTCTAAACCATCTAATGCTCTATTATTAGAAGGTTCAATGAATATAAGGTTTTCAATGTATAAATCTGGAGGGAAAGATTGTTTACTTATTTCCTTCTTTTCTGTTATTTTAATTTTTTCTACTGCATAGATATCGTCATTTTCTTTAGATTCCAACCACTTAATAATAACTTCTTCGTAATGTTTTTCGTCTCCACGTTGATATCCAGTATGATCATAAATAATAGTTCCATCCTGATCGACAATAATAGTACGTGGAATATTAGTAATATTAAATTGTTTTTGCACGACCTTCTTTAGATCGAATAATGTATGAAATTCATACTTACTTGATTTGATAAGAGATGTAGCTGCTGCTTTCTTCCGAGGCTTGTCAGTGCAGATTGCAAGAACATTAACGTTCTTATACTTCTTATGCAGCTCATTCAATTTTGGCAGACCATTTTTACAAGGAACACACCATGTTGCCCAAAAATCTAAAATGACCAGTCCTTCTTTTTGGAAATCAGATAGTTTAACTTGCTTCCCTTCGATGTTTTCCAGTTTGAAATCACTGGCTTTCTCTAATGCAATTAATTGCACT
>CAZSOM010000242.1:0-3178 GCA_964608295.1 uncultured Candidatus Cloacimonadota bacterium | reverse complement strand
GTTTTAAGGGTAATTATCAACTTATCAGGTCAAATTGGCCTGTTAATCAATGGTTATGTGTAAGAGCACTGCTCCAGAACATATGGAAATGAAATAAGAATATGATTAAACCTAATTGGGAAATATTCAGAGCAAAATTCAGTGAAAATCCTCAACATAATTTTGAGTGGTTTTGCTATTTGCTTTTCTGTAAAGAGTTTAACAGACCATATGGTATTTTCCGATATAAGAATCAATCAGCAATTGAGACGAACCCTATTGAATTAGGTGACGAGTTAATAGGATGGCAGGCAAAATTTTATGATTCATCACTTTCTAATCATAAAAAGGATTTACTGAGTAGCATTGAAAAATCAAAAAGGGATTATCCAAAGATTACAAAGTTTCTTTATTATACAAACCAAGAGTGGGGACAAAATAAGGGCGAAAAACCACAAGGGTTGATCGAAATTGAAGAAAAAGCACAAGAACTAAACATTTTGTTGGACTGGAGAACCGCAAGTTATTTTGAGTCGGAATTTGTAGCCATCCAAAATGAAATTTTTTCAAAACATTTTTTTACATCAGAAAAAAGTATTTTTGCACTTTTAGAAGAACAACAAAATCACACACAAAATATATTGCAAGAAATACAAACCAATTTTTATTTCAATAACAAAAGCTTTGAAATAGATAGAAACAATCTCCTTGAAAAATTAAAAAATGAATCACAACAAATTGTGATTTTAAGCGGAGTTGGCGGGGCGGGTAAAACAGTACTGATCAAGAAACTTTTTGAACAGTTAAAAGGAAAGGTTCCTTTTTGCGTATTCAAGGCAACAGAATTTGACCTTAGAAACATAAACGAATTATTTGTTGGATTCAGTTTTTACGATTTCGTTGAGGATCACAAAGATGAAAAATTCAAAATAATTGTGATTGATTCTTCAGAGAAAATTTTAGATCTAAAAAATTCTGATCCTTTTAAAGAATTTTTATCAGTTCTTATTAAAGAAAAATGGAAGATTATTTTTACTACAAGAGATAATTATTTAGAGAACTTAACCTATGAATTCATTGAAATACACAATATTGTTCCCTTGAACATATTTGTTAATAATTTGGAATTAAATGAACTCTGTAAGATTGCCGATGAGCATTCTTTTTCATTACCCAAAGACGAAAAACTTTTGGAATTACTAAAAAATCCATTTTATTTAAATGAATACCTGAAATTTTACAACGATAAAGAAGAATTAAGATATAGCGAATTTAAAAATAAGCTGTGGATCAGAAATATAAAAAGATCTAGTCCTGAAAGGGAAAGGTGTTTTTTACAAATTGCATTCGAAAGAGCGAACAATGGACAATTTTTCATTAGTCCAAATTGTGAATCAACCATCCTGGACAATGAATTATTAAAAGATGGAATATTGGGGTATGAGGAAGCAGGCTATTTCATTACCCATGATATCTATGAAGAATGGGCGTTAGAAAAGATCATTGAAAGCGAATTTATAAAAAAATCCTCGGAACAAGAATTTTTTAATAAAATTGGGGAATCCCTTCCTGTTCGGAGATGTTTCAGGAACTGGGTGTCAGAAAAACTATTTTTGGAAGATGCTGAGATTAAAGGTTTTATTGAAGAGGTTGTCGAAAGTGAAAATGTTGAACTATTTTGGAAAGACGAAATATTGGTCTCAATTTTACTCTCAAATTATTCAAAACATTTTTTTGATATTTTTAAAGATGAATTATTGGCAAATGGACAAAGTTTATTAAAAAAACTCACTTTTATCCTAAGGATTGCTTGCAAAGAGGTGGATGACGATTTCTTCAAACAATTGGGCATTAAAACCCTCAATCTATTTTCATTAAAATATATTTTAACAAAACCTAAAGGGCAAGGATGGGAAAGCCTTATAAAATTTGTCTTTGATAATATAAAAAGTATCGGACTTAAAAATATTCATTTTGTTTTACCCGTTATCTACGACTGGAACAATAAAGATAAAGAAGGCGAAACTACCAGGCTTTCAAGCCTTATCGCGTTGCAATATTATGAATGGATAATAAGCGAGGACATTTATTTTTCTGAAGGTGATGCCAAAGAGCATCTATTAGAAACCATTCTCTATGGTTCATCTGAGATCAAAGAAGAGTTAAAGATAATTTTTGATAACATTTTTAAGTACAAATGGACAAACCACAGAGATCCGTATTTTGACTTATCAAAAACAATTTTAACAAAATTTGATGGTATTTCAGTTTCCAGAGCCCTTCCCAAATACGTTTTGCAGTTAGCCGACTTGTTTTGGTTTAAAATTCCTCAAAAGGAAGACAGGTATTCTCATTCTTTGAGGGAAAGAGAGCAAAAATATTGCATAGCAGAAAATTATGACTTTAAATACTTTCCAGCAAGCGCTTTTCAGACACCGATTTTTTCGCTTCTTCAATTTGATTTAAAAGAAACTATAGATTTCATTTTAAATTTTACAAACAAAACAGTTGAATGCTTGGTGAAAAATATTGGTGAGGATTATTTTTATAAGTCCACCATAAAATTAGGCAACAAAACAATTCATCAATATTCTAATGGTGAATTATGGGGTATTTATAGAGGCGGTGGCAATGCACCAGATCTCTTAAAATCAATCCACATGGCCTTAGAAAAATTCATTATAGAAAGAGCTAAAAATACAAATCCAGACACTTTAAATTATTGGCTTTTATATCTCCTTGAAAATTCGATATCTGCTTCAATTTCTGCAGTTGTAGCAAGCATTGTGTTGGCCTTCCCCGAAAAAACCTTTAATGTCGCAAAAGTTCTATTTCAAACGAAGGATTTTATAATAATAGACAAGCATCGACAACAAGCCGATTTGTATCAAATCAAAAGTTATTATTCTATTGGCTATGGCCTCAACCATGAGCACAAAATATTTCAAGATGAAAGAATTGCTACTTGCGATGATAAACACAGAAAATGGTCTTTAGAAGATCGATTTCTTAGTTATCAAATTTATAGAAGCGATGAAACAACTGAAAAAGAAGCAGATATAAGACAAAAAACATTATGGCAAATTTTAGATGACTACTATCAAGAATTGCCTACTAAATCAAAAGAAAACGAATCCGATAAAACATGGAGACTTTTTCTTGCCAGAATGGATAAGAGAAAGATGAATATAACAACAGA
>CAZSOM010000241.1:1339-3179 GCA_964608295.1 uncultured Candidatus Cloacimonadota bacterium | reverse complement strand
TCGCATTGAGATTAAATTTTTCATTTATTTCCTCCTAATTTTTATTTATTCTATTTTTGAAAGCTTTCCAGGATCGTTCTCGATAAAGTTCAGCTTCAGCTTTCGGATCGGTAGCTTGAAGAATTCCTCTTCCCACGATTATACAATCCGCTCCTCCACCTACTGCATCCTCTATTGTTATATATTGTTGTCCCATTGCATCAGAGCCTGCTTCTTTTTTCACACCCGGCATCATCAGAAGTTCACTTCCCGGAAATTTGGCTTTAAATCTTTTGATATCATTCACACTGTTGCCATGTCCAATAAAACCAGCTACCCATTGCGGATTTTTCTTAGCTGCCTCGAAACATTTACGTGTGTAGGTTTCATTAAGTAGATTACCTTTAGAGCTCATGCGAGCCAGCACGAATCCTGCATGTCCTTCAAGACCTTCAAACAATCCTTTCAATATCAATTCACCTGCAACCATGTGGACAGTAACGTACTCTGCCCAGTCAGCGATTTTATAAACACCATTTCTAAATTGATGTCGAACCGTGTTACCGATATCAGCAAATTTGCGATCTTCAAAGATTAAAAAATTATATCGTTTTGCATATTCCTGCAGTTTAGGAACGAAATCCTCATTATAATCATCAATGATGTCCACATGAGTTTTAAGCATAACTATCTGTTCACCAACTTTATCAAGCATTTCGAAAAACTCTTTTTGAGAGGTTACATCAAGCGAAAGTACTAGATTTGATTTTTTTTCATTCATTTTATCTAAAAGTTTTTGGGTAAGAGGATTTATATATTTTTCTTTCTTTGCAGGTTTTGTCAGGCTGGATGTGAATTCTTCCACCTCTTTTACTTTTTCAGCAGTGATCAAATCTTTATCTTTTAATAACTGAACAATTTCTTCAAGCGAAATCAAGCTATGAAGCTTATAACCATCTTTAGCAAGTTCCTTTGTTCCGTTGGAACTTCTATCTATCACAACCACAAAATCTTCAATTACTATTCCCTCTTTCTTATATTTTTCAGCAGTTTCAATTTTACTTGCTCCGGTTGTGATCAAGTCATCTATCACCAGGCATTTGGCACCTTTCTCAAATTTACCGATAACGTTGTTAGCGGTTCCATAAGCTTTCTCTTCCTTACGCATATACACCAATGGTTTTTTCATTTTAGAAGCAACAAGTGAAGCGATTGGCAATGCTGTGTAGGGAATTCCAGTGATCACATCAAAATTCATATCTTTGATTTTTTCAACTAAGAGGTCAGCGATTCCCTCTAAGATAGATGGAAAACTGATCATATCCCGCAGATCAAAATAAAATGGTGAAGTGAGTCCGCTCTTTAGTGTGAAACTGCCGAATTTGATAGCTCCAATTCTTTCTAGTTCCAGAACAAATTGTTCTTTTGTCATAATTTTTAATATCTCCTTAATTATTATCTTTTTTGAAACGAACAAAACAAATTTATCCGATTCTTTTAACACTCTGTTTTATAGCTACTTTCTTTGTATAACATATCTGTTTTTGTTACATTTTCTAAAAAATTGAACTTCAAATTCCTAATAAATCCCTCTTTACCTGGGAAAAGAGATTTGATTGAAATATTCATTTTTTTTAAATCTAATAGTATCTCTTTTCTCAATTTTAATGAATTATCAATGTGAATTTTTACTATGCTTTCTTTTATGAAATCTTGGCAAAAAGCACCTTTTAAATTCTCTTCAAAAGAGGAGTCTGAATTAGCCGGAACTAAAAACATTCCTTGTTGAATGTCCATTCTGTCACAGAATTTATTTGGCTCTATACAAAAAATACCATTTGGATTTTTAGGTCTCTTTATC
>CAZSOM010000241.1:0-1329 GCA_964608295.1 uncultured Candidatus Cloacimonadota bacterium | reverse complement strand
TTTATCTTTATACCATTCTCTTCTTTTATATAATAATTTCCATGAAATCCTTTTTTAATTATAGAAAGCAATAAATCATTTAGTTCATTTCGGAGATCAGAATAACTATAATCGGGAAATTTATGTTCTAGATTCAAAACATTTTGCATTTTTCGAATTAAGTATGCATGGTTTATTGCCCATATTACAGGTTTAGAAGATTCATTATTTAGATTCTCAAGAGCAAAAAAAGTAGCAATATAAAAAGATTTTGTAAAATCCAAAAATCTTGTACATCCTCCATAATGTTGGATGAATGAAAAACATTCAACGGGATCATCTTTATCAGGAAAATCTTCAATGTAATTCTGTCCACGTTGGATAAACTCATTATAAATTTTCATTTCAAAGTTTTCATAAGCTATTACTTGAAAGTTTTTTGCAATTCTTTCAATCGTTGGTTCAAGTTTCCAACAAGAATCAGCTTGTCCCCTAAATATCCAACCTGAGAGATTTTCATTAACGTAATTCTTTATTTCATCCCAATTTGAGAACTTTTTAACTGTATAAAAAGGTTCTTCTTTCATTTTCTCTCCATTCACAAAACACATTACAATCTCACATCCTGTTTTCATCCTCTCAAATGGAGAATACTTAGCTTTTGTTTCAAATTTTTCATCTTCAATTTTGCATTCTTCATCTGGATCAATAACATTCAGATCAGCAAAATTCCCAACTTTGATCTCACCTCTTTTTTCTAAATTGAAAATTTCAGCTGCATTCCCACTTATCAACTCAGAATAACTTTTCAATGAAATATGTTTTTCTTTTACCAAAAAATATGTCATCGGGATTGCAGTTTCTAATCCGGGAAACCCTGAGAGAGCTTTTGAATAGTCTTGTTGCTTTTCAGCAATTGTATGTGGAGCATGATCACTTCCTACACAATCAATTGTGCCATCAATTACTGCTTTCAATAAAGTTTGATTATCTTCTTCTGTTCTGAAGGGTGGATTCACTTTTCCGAAATTGCCAACCTGCTCTAATATAGATTTATCCAAAATTAGATGATGTGGTGTAATTTCACAGAAAATATTTTTACTTTCTTGTTTTGCTATTCGGATCAAATCAATTTCTTCTTTTGTTGAAACATGACAGATATAGAGTTTATTACCAATTTCGTTTGCTAATTTTAAAACTAATTTGGTTCCTTTAATTGCACATTCTCTATTTCTGATCATGTCATGATTTTGAATTGTTTTCTCAGCAATTTTTTGCGACCATTTATCAAGACAACTCTGCAGTTCAGTGTGAACAAGAACGACTTTATCATATTTTTTTGCTAATTTA
>CAZSOM010000240.1:0-3189 GCA_964608295.1 uncultured Candidatus Cloacimonadota bacterium | reverse complement strand
CATTTTTACCGGCATTCTGATCCATTAATAAACTAACAATGTAACCTTCACCCAACATTTTCAGAATAGGTCTGAGAGCGTTCTTTTTATTTATTACAATTATATTATCTTCTAAGCGTAAATCGTTTGTGTATTGATCAAAAAGTTTATTGCGCTGCTGTTTTCCAACAACAGCCAAATCAAAATGCGCTGCAATGTATTTACCAGCAAGTTCCCAATTACCGAAATGTCCGGTTGCCAGTATCACTCCCTTTCCCATGGCAACTGCATTCTTTAGATTCTTCCATCCAACAACTTCACATGTTTCAAAAAGTTTTTCTTTATTTCCAAAATAAGTTTCTGCAGTTGTTAAACCCATATGATAATACATTTTTTTTAAGATTGAATTAATCTCTTTTTCAGATTTTTCAGGAAAAACCATTTTAAGTTGGTTTTTTGCTAAAGAATTACGAATATCGAACAAACCTGCACCGACTACAAAAAGTCTAGCAAGAAAAGATCTGGTGAAACGATAAGGAAAGAATTTGAAGATATTAACAAACAATTTAAAGAAAATAAATTCTATCTTACTTTTGGTAACATTCTTCATTCTAACTCCAACTAATTTATCTGGTGCTAAATTGATAAAGAGGGTTTGCAAGTAAAGTAAATTTTTATGTGAATATTTGTAAATTTTCTCTAATTAAAATTGAAATTTATAAGATAATCGTTTTAATATTCTTTTTCTTGACTCGTATAATTTCTAAAAAAAGCTGATTCAGAAATTAAATGAAGGAGAACAATTTGAATATTCTTGCTTTAAGCGCGACTTCAAGTTCGGGAAGTATAGCAATCTATAAAGAAGATCATATATCGTATATTAATCATCTGGATATAAAGGTAACGCATTCAGAACGTCTTTTACCCCAAATTGACACAGGATTGAAAAGTTCTAAAATTGATATTTCACAGATCGATCTGGTGGTGATTGCCAATGGTCCAGGTTCTTTCACTAGCATAAGAATTGGACTTGCCACAGCAAAAGGAATCTGCATGGCTCATAATATTCCATTGCTTCCGATTAGCACTCTAAACCTCTTAGCAAACAATGTGTTACCTATAAATAGAAATATTTTAGCTCTAATAGATGCCAAGATGTCAGAAGTTTACGCAGCGTTATATTCTCCTGAACTAGAGTTGCTGATACCTGAGACTAATGCAAAGCCAACAGAATTATTAAGAATGATAAAAGAACCAGTAATTATTGTTGGTGATGCTGCGAAAGTTTTCATAGAGGAAATTGATAACAGTGGGATTGATTATCAACTTTGCATGGAGCATCATAATATTCCGCTAGCCTCTACACTTATAAGCATAGCACTGAAAAGTGAAATCCCGAAATATGATTTTAATTTTATTTCAGAATTAGAACCATATTATCTACGTAAATCCCAAGCCGAACTTGTACGAGATGAAAAATTAATTAAACAAAATAAGAAATAGAGGTTTTAATGAAAAACAGACCAAGCTGGCATCAATATTTTATGGAAATGGCATATTTGGCAAGTACACGTTCAACCTGCTTACGTAGAAAAGTTGGTGCTATCATCGTTAGAGATAATCAAATAATATCATCAGGATATAATGGTGCACCCAAACATATTAGACATTGTGCAATTACAGGATGCTTAAGAGAACAACTGAATGTTCCATCAGGAGAAAGACACGAATTGTGTCGCGGTGTTCATGCAGAACAAAATGCAGTTATCCAAGCTGCAATCAATGGAACTTCTCTGCGGGGAGCATCACTTTATTGCACAAATCAACCTTGCGTGATCTGTTCTAAAATGCTTATCAATGCTGAAATCAGAACAATTTACATTACAGAGCATTATGAAGATAAATTAGCACAAGAATTATTAGCTGAAGCAGGAATTGAGATGAATATTGTTGATAGAAATACGGGGATATTAAAGAAATTATTTTAGGATATCAACACTAAATTAATAATTATTTGGAATAAATTTTTATGTGTTTATCCGTAATTACTTTAAAGGAGTCACTCTCACTGATCAATTTCACGATCTTGCTTTTTGAGGCAAGTCCTACTTGATTAATAAATTCACCATGTTTATCTAATCTTAACAGTGTAATCTGATGAATTAGATTACTTTTACCAAGTGCATCTTTTTTCTGCCCGAGAATCAAGCCTATCTCAGATCCATCAAATAAGCTGTAGATACCAATTGGAGTGACATCAACATTCACAATACTCTCTAATTCTTTCACTATTTCAAACGGATAATAATTAAAAATATTTTTTGACCACTCAATTTTACCGTTCTTCTTTTTCAGGCAATATATCTCTTCTTCGGTAACAATGTAAATAAATTCCCCTTGATCATCTTCAAAAATTGAAAGAGGTTTATCAAATGTTCTATCCCATTTTATTTTACCATCAGTATTGAAAACATTTAACCAACCGACTCCATACAAAATAAATAGATCATCTAAAGCAAAGATCTGATTGGTTGAAAAATTATCATGTACCTCTTTTTCTAGAAATAAAGTACCTCTTGTAGCACTGATAAACATCATCTTTAATACTTTGTGCGGATATGTTTTAGTTGGATAACTTACAGCTAAAAGAATATTATTTTTCTCGGCAAACTGAATATTTTCAAATCCCAATATAAATGGATTATATGATTCTAACAATTCCAAGTTATTTGAATAAATACTAAATTTTGTCCCATAATCACCAGAGAAATTTGAGACAATAAAATTTCCATTACTTAGCATTATCACTTCATCGTTTTTAGGAATACACAATTTTTCTTCATTTTCAAGTAGAGATCTTTGAAATAACGAATATCTTCTTACTTCCTTGCAATAAGTTTGCTTTTCATTGTCCCAAAACTTCATCACAGTTAAGATGTAATCATCGTTTGTAGATAGAAAATGTTCACCTCTAGAAAACTGGATATTTTCCCCATCTTCCCAGATGATACCTTCCTGGATATTTTCTGACATTATATCGTTAATAACACCCAAATCTAACACTGAGGTATCAAGAGAATTGGAGTAATGCCGGAAGATCTCACCTGTTTTATTGTTCTGATAAATATTGACCACATTATCTTTTGTTTTAGCAAGTTCAATACTTTCTATAAGATGTTGAGCTTCAACTCTGAGAAATACAAAAAGCAG
>CAZSOM010000239.1:0-3194 GCA_964608295.1 uncultured Candidatus Cloacimonadota bacterium | reverse complement strand
AAATTTGGATTTAAGAAAATAAAAACAGTTGGATCAATAATGAAAAATGAGGATCTAAGAAGTTTCCGGGATTAATTAAAAAATATGAGAAATATTTAAGAGATATTAGGGATAATAATGAGTAAATTTATTGGAGCGATTGATCAGGGAACAACTAGTACCAGATTTATTTTGTTCGATCATAAAAGCAAAAAAGTAGCTTCCCATCAAGTAGAACATAAACAGATCTTCCCGAAAGCCGGTTGGGTTGAACACGATCCTCTGGAAATTTGGCAAAACATAAAACAAGTAATTGAAACAACGATCCGAGAAGCTAAAATTTCTGAAGATCAGATTGCCGCTATTGGCATAACAAACCAACGGGAAACTACTGTCATCTGGAACAAGAAAACCGGGAAACCATATTATAACGCCATTGTCTGGCAAGACACACGCACAGATAAAATATGCAATTCGCTTAAGCAATATAAGAATTTATTCCAAAGAAAAACAGGACTTCCCATAGCAACTTATTTTTCGGGTCCAAAAATTAAATGGTTGTTGGATAATGTGGCTGGTCTTAGGGAATCTGCAGAAAATGGAGAAGCTCTTTTTGGAACAATGGATAGCTGGATAATTTGGAATCTTACAGAGGGAAAACACATAACAGACGTTACTAATGCCAGCCGAACAATGCTGATGAATTTAAAAACACTTGATTGGGATGACGAACTATTAGAAATTCTCACGATTCCCCGTAAAATACTTCCCAAGATCAGTTCTTCTTCCGAAATCTATGGAGAGACAAAATTGGGATTCAAAAAAGAGATCCCCATTTCTGGAATCCTGGGAGATCAACAGGCTGCTTTATTTGGTCAGACCTGCTTCCAAACAGGAGATGTAAAAAATACTTACGGAACTGGATGTTTCATTCTTTTGAATACCGGCAATAAAATCTGTCATTCTAAAAATGGTTTACTCACAACTGTGGGTTATCAGATAAAAGGTCAGAAACCGGTTTTTGCCCTGGAAGGTTCGATTGCCATTGCCGGTTCCCTAATTCAATGGATCCGTGATAATTTTAGTTTGATCTCAAAATCACGTGAGATCAATGATCTTGCCGAAAAAGTTCCTGATAATGGTGGTGTCTATTTTGTTCCTGCCTTTTCCGGACTTTTTGCACCGCATTGGAATTCCGCTGCACGTGGTACAATCATCGGTCTTACACATTTCGTGAATAAATCGCATATTGCACGTTCAGTTTTGGAAGCTGTTGCTTTTCAAACCCGTGATGTTTTTGAAGCAATGCAGAAAGACTCCGGCTTGAACATCCGAAAACTGAAAGTTGATGGTGGAATGACAGCCAGCGAATTATTAATGCAGTTTCAGGCAGATATTCTGGATATTTCTGTTATCATACCTGAAATGGCTGAAACTACTGCTCTTGGCGCGGCTTATGCAGCTGGACTGGCTATTGGTTATTGGAAAAATGAAAGTGAATTGCAGGAAAACTGGAAAGAGAAGAAAACCTGGAATTCCAATATGACTGAGGAAAAAAGAAAAATATTATATGGTAAATGGCAGAAAGCCGTGAAACGATCTCTGGATTGGGAGGAATAGATATGGATCTTACAAAATTTCACAAACCATATTCACATACTTCAGAGCGTGATGTTGGAGTGCTAGTGATTCATGGCATCACTTCCACCACTTCCAGTATGAAGTACCTGGCTGATAAATTCGTGGAAGCCGGATTCAATGTTGAATTACCCGGTCTTACCGGACATGGCACAAAATGGCAGGATATGAATTCCCTAAAATATACAGATTGGATCGATGATCTGGAAAAAGCATTAGCAAAGTTAAAGCAAAGATGCTCAATAATCTTTCTCTGCGGATTTTCTCTGGGTGGCGGATTGTCTTTATTCATGGCTGGTAAACATCCCGACATAAGCGGTGTGATTCTCATCAATCATGCAGCCAAGTTTACAAATCCTAAATTCTGGTTTGTTCCCATTATGAGGAAATTTATAAAATCTATTCCGGCAGTAGCTTCCGACATTAAAGATCCAAATTCCCAAGAAATCGCTTATGATAGAACTCCAACAAACGGAGTTTATCAAATGTTGCAGATGCTGAAAGAAGCGCGAAGAATGCTGCCTGATATCCAGCTACCTGTTCTCATTTTCAAATCGAGAGAAGATCATGTAGTTCCAAGAATTAGTGCTACATTTACGATGAAAATGCTGGGTTCAGAAGATAAGGAACTCATCTGGCTGGATAATTCCTATCATGTTGCACCACTGGATAATGACAAAGAATTGATCGCAGAAAAGAGTATTGAATTTATAGAAAATCACATTTAAGCTATACTTGAAATATTAAATAGTTTGACTATTATTGCTGTATCTCAATTCCATATTTATGTAAGTATAATGATGTGGAGCAAATTATGTTAAGTAAGATCAACCCGACGAAAACAATATCATGGATGAATCTGGAAGAGCATTTTCAACGCATGAAAGATGTTCAGATGAAAGATCTATTCAAACAAGAGAAAAAACGTTTCGAAAAATTCTCATTTAATTTTGAAGATATACTCATAGATTTTTCTAAGAATATCATTACCGAAGAGACATTAGATCTGCTCTTTCATTTAGCTGAAGAAGTTGATCTACGATTTGCTATTGATGCAATGTTCTCTGGTGAGAAGATAAACGAAACTGAAGATCGAGCAGTTTTGCATACAGCCCTCAGAAATCGTTCTGACAAACCTGTCCTGTTTGAAGGAAAAGATGTCATGCCAGAGGTGAATAGAGTTCTCAATCAAATGCAGGAATTTTCTGATAAGCTCTCATCTGGTTTATGGAAAGGTTATTCAGGCAAAAGGATAACCGATATTGTGAACATCGGCATTGGTGGCTCTGATCTTGGACCTTTGATGGTTACAGAGGCTCTCAAACCTTACAACAACGGGATCAAAGTTCATTTTATTTCCAATATTGATGGAACACATCTGGTAGAAACACTCAGGCAACTAGAACAGGAAACTACCCTATTCATCATCGCATCCAAAACATTCACAACCCAGGAAACAATGACTAATGCTCGTTCAGCACGTGAGTGGTTTTTAAGCAAATCTAAAGATGAAGGAAACATCAAGAAACATTTTGTTGCGATTTCTACAAATAAAGATGCTGTTATTGAGTTTGGAA
>CAZSOM010000238.1:0-3206 GCA_964608295.1 uncultured Candidatus Cloacimonadota bacterium | reverse complement strand
CTTTAATTTAAAAACGTTAGCGGATTCTAAAAGTACGATAATTGATAAACTGTCTGATAATCCGCCAGTGTTAGTTATGATCACTTTCTTTCTTACGATTTTCATTGGATCTCTTTTGCTCATGCTTCCGGCAGCTACTTCGGCTGGAAGAGAAACTTCTTTGCTGGGAGCAGTATTCACTTCTACCTCTGCCACCTGTGTAACTGGACTAATTGTATATGATACTGGATTGCATTTCACATTGTTTGGACAAATAATTATTCTCACACTTATACAAATTGGTGGATTAGGCATAATGACCATATCTAGTGCTTTCGCAATTATTATAGGGCAAAAAATGAGTTTAAGAAGTGAATCGATCATGCAGAGTGTTGTGGGTGAATCAAATAAACTGGATATGATAAACTTGATAAAAAATGTTGTGCTGGTCACAATTACGCTTGAATTTCTTGGGGCTGTGATCATGTATTTTACATTAATCTCAAAATTATATACACTAAATAATGCCATTTATTATTCAGTATTTCATTCTGTTTCTGCTTTTTGTAATGCTGGATTCAGTTTATATACAAATAGTCTTATGCGCTTTTCGAATAATTTCAACATTAACTTTGTAATTACTTCGCTTATCATTTTAGGTGGTATTGGTTTTCCTGTGCTTAAGGATATTCAAGTTGCAATTACCAATAAATTTCGTTTCAAGAGATTATCTTTACACTCGAAAATTGTAATCTCGGCCACTTTTTTTTTATTGATCATAGGAACAATAATTTTCTTCATTTCAGAGTATGATAATGAGATGAAGGGTTTTAGTTTTATGGAAAGAATTTTTGCTTCCTATTTTCAATCTGTAACGACTAGAACTGCAGGATTCAATACGATTGAAACAGCTAATTTAAGCAAGAGTTCGTCTTTTGTTTCAAGCATTATGATGTTTATTGGAGCATCACCCGGTTCAACTGGAGGTGGTGTAAAAACTACAGCACTTGTTGTGGTGTTTGTTGCCGTATTGGCTATGTTCCGCGGACAAAAGGATGTGAATATATTCAAACGTAAAGTATCTGAAACAATTATCAAAAATGTTATGGCTTTAGTAGCTGCCTCGCTGGCTTTTGTTACACTGATGATCTTTCTGCTTCTCCTGATAGAACCTTTTACAGTAGAAAAAATAATATTTGAAGCAGTTTCTGCTTTTGGTACTGTTGGATTATCCATGGGAATAACACCAGATTTATCTGATCCTGGGCAGATCATTATTGTATTGTTGATGTATCTTGGAAGAGTGGGACCACTAACTTTAATGTTTGCTATTTCTCAGACAAAAGATAGATCTTACTTTACATATACAGAAGAGAAAATTAATATTGGATAAGTTAGAAGAAGTAAATATGAAGATTGATTGATCTGTTGTTTTTTAAGGAGTAATTATGGCAAAATTTGCAGTTATTGGACTTGGTAAATTTGGAATGAATGTAGCAACTACACTGTTTGAAAGAGGTGCGGAAGTTATTGCTATTGATAATGACAAGTCTTTGATAGATGAAATAACCGGACGAGTTAGTGTTGCTATTCACCTGAATAGTACTGATGAAAAAGCACTCAAGATGAACCGGATTCAGGATGTTGATGCTGTTATCCTGGCAATCGGAAACAACATTGAAGTAAGTGTATTGACAACGGTTCTGCTAAAAAAACTTGGAGTAAGTAATATACACGCAAAGGTGGACAGCAAAGTTCATGCAAGGATCTTAGAATTATTGGGAGTTCAAAATATTATTTTCCCTGAAGAACAAATTGGAAGGCAGCTAGCAAACTCTATTATTTCCAGCAGTGTTATGCAATATGTAGATATTTCCAGCGGACACAGTGTTGTAGAACTGCTCGTACCAGATGAATGGATTGGAAAAACTCTGCAAGAACTTGCACTTCCTACTGAGAAGGGTGTGAACATCATTGCCATCAAATATACATCTCAGAGTGTTACTGAAGAAGGTGAGAATGTTATCCAAAATGAAATAAACGATATGCCGGGTGCTAATGATATTATCAATGAAGAGGATATCATGGTACTGATCGGTCCAAAACCAAAGATCGATAAGCTAATAGAAGAAACTAATAAGAAAGGATAAGATTATGAGACTATCATTTACAGGAAAGATCAAACTATTAATTATTATTATGTTTATTGTTGCATTTCTTCAAGCTGGGATAATTCTACATTTGATCAACAATCCAAGTAGCTATTTTCAAATGAAGCTGGATGTTCAGAACACTATCTTTATTGGTTTATTTCTTCAATTTTTTTTAGCTCTCATCATATTTTTTTATGTTCCAAGATTTCTGCATAAAGCATTTTTAGAAATTCACAATATAATCAAAGATATCACCCAAGGTGTATATACGATTGATATCAATTTGGATAGTTACAAATTTACGATAGATAAAGAATTTTATGCAACAATTTCGCTGATAAAAGATATGCTGAAATCAATCCTTACTTTTGATAAGCTGAAAAAAGAAAAAATTGTTGAACACCACAATCGGATTGTTGCTCTTTTAAATCTTACTGATGATGGTTTTATGATCGTTGATATAAAAGGGAATTTTGTTTATCTTAACGAGAAACTTTCAACTACTTTTCCTGCCTTAAGTGAAAAGACAAACATCATAGAGACAAATTTCCCCCCTGAGATTGAGAATAACATAAAAAAATATACTATAAATATTCTAAAATCTCGCACTAAACAAGAGTCTCAACAGTTCTTCGTTCCTTCAATGAAGCAGCATATTATCCTGAATAGTGCAATGGTCCGTGATTCTACAGGACAGCCTACCGGTGCAATCATATCCCTTACAAACATAAAAAAAAGAAAACTAAATAAAGAAGAAGAGTTTTAAAAGTTTTAAAATGAAAATTGAATATCTTGAAAACGAAAAACTGAGGATCGATAAATATATTGTCAGTCTTGAATTGAAGGAATTATTTTCCAGATCATTTATTGATAAATTGTTAAAAGAAGAAGCGATACTCGTTAATGGGAAACCTGTAAAAAAGAATTACAAACTGACTCATTCCGACATAATCACAATCGAACTTCCTGAAAAGGAAGAATTGGAGATTAAACCACAGAATATTCCAATAGAGATAATTTGGGAAGATGATGATATTGCTATTGTGAATAAACCTGTGGGATTGGTTGTGCATC
>CAZSOM010000237.1:0-3238 GCA_964608295.1 uncultured Candidatus Cloacimonadota bacterium | reverse complement strand
CCTGAGGAGATTAAAACGAAGATCTTTGATGAAGGTTTCAAATATGGTACAACTGGTGGCTCAGGTCTTGGTTTACACATTATAAAAAAATCTGTTAAGAATTGGAATGGTGATATTTTTGTTGAAGATACAAAACCTCAAGGTACAACCTTTAGATTATATCTTAGAAAAGTAAATTAATCTTTTATTATGAATAAAAAAGCCTTCCGAATTGGAAGGTTTTTTTTGATTTATAAACTAAGCTTGCTCTAAAGCAGCTTGAGCAGCAGCAAGACGTGCTATTGGAACTCGGAATGGAGAACATGATACATAATCCATTCCTACACTATTACAGAACTTAACTGATGAAGGTTCTCCTCCATGTTCACCACAGATACCTAATTTGAGATCAGGACGTTCCGATTTTCCTTTCTCACAACCCATGCGTACTAACTGACCAATACCTTCTTGATCCAGTACCTGGAAAGGATCGTGCTTAAGAATACCTTTCTCAATGTAAATTGGTAAGAATTTGCCAGCATCATCACGTGAATAACCGAATCCCATTTGAGTAAGGTCGTTGGTTCCGAAAGAGAAAAACTCAGCGTGTTTTGCAATCTTATCAGCTACTAAGGCAGCACGAGGAATCTCAATCATAGTTCCCACTAGGAAGTCAACTACGATTCCTTTTTCTGCAAATACAGCTGCAGCAGTTTTACGAATGATTTCTTCCTGCATGGTGAATTCTTTCATTGTACCAATTAATGGAACCATAATCTCGGGTTTTGGATCCATCCCTTTAGCTTTCAAATCACAAGCAGCTTCAATGATAGCACGAGCCTGCATTTCAGTAATCTCTGGATAAGTGTTTCCTAATCGACAACCACGGTGACCCAACATTGGGTTGAATTCGTGTAGTGCATCGACTTTTGCTTTTACAATGTCGAATGCCACGCCTAATTTTTCAGCCATCTCGGTTTGAGATTCTGCATCGTTTGGAGTAAACTCATGTAGAGGTGGATCGAGTAAGCGAATGGTTACACCAAATCCGTCCATAGCTTTTAAAATTCCGTAGAAATCTTCGCGTTGGATGGGTAATAACTTTGCTAAAGCTGCCTTACGACCTTCAACATTATCAGCAAGAATCATCTCGCGGATAGCCCAGATACGATCACCTTCGAAAAACATGTGCTCTGTACGAGTAAGACCAATTCCTTTTGCTCCAAACTCACGCGCAGCTTTTGCGTCGGCTGGAGTATCGGCATTTGTACGAACATACATTCTAGTATTTTTCTCGGCTAAGTCCATTAACTTGCCAAAGTCACCATCTAAAGTTGGTGTGATAGTAGCGACTTTGCCTTCGTATACAATACCAGTTGTTCCATTCAATGAAATGAAATCACCTTCTTTGTAATCAATTCCATTGATAGTCATTGAAGTTCTGCTTACAGAAACGCCAGCCGCAGAGGATATACAGCATTTTCCCATACCACGTGCAACAACAGCAGCGTGAGAAGTCATTCCTCCACGTTCGGTAAGAATACCTTCGGCAGCATACATTCCTTTTAAGTCTTCCGGAGAAGTTTCACGACGAACAAGAATTACTTTCTTGCCTTCTGCAGCCCACTGTTCAGCAGCATCAGCAGAAAATACGATTTGTCCTGTAGCTGCACCTGGAGAAGCCGGTAAGCCTTTTGAAAGTTCTTTTGCAGCAGAAATAGCAGCACTATCAAAAACAGGGTGTAATAACTCGTCCAATTTGTTAGGTTCTTGCCGTAAGATTGCAGTTTTCTCATCAATCAAACCCTCTTCCAGCATATCAACTGCCATTTTTACCATAGCTGCACCAGTACGTTTACCGTTACGAGTTTGCAGCATCCAAAGCTTACCATCTTGAATAGTGAATTCCATGTCTTGCATATCATGATAATGATCTTCTAATTTCTGCTGAACATCATTCAATTGAGCATAAAGTTCAGGCATAGCTTCTTCCAGTGAAGCAAAATCGCGAGCTCGAATTTCTTCCGAAGTACCATTGCGTTCAGCCCAACGTTTAGATCCGATTTTGGTGATCTCTAAAGGTGTGCGAACACCAGCAACAACGTCTTCACCTTGTGCATTAATTAGATATTCACCGTTGAAGATATTCTCACCAGTTGCAGCATCACGAGAAAAACATACACCAGTTGCTGAAGTATCGCCCATGTTACCATAAACCATTGCTTGTACATTTACTGCGGTTCCCCATTCTGAAGGAATGTTTTCCATTCTTCTGTAAAGAATTGCTCTATCGGTATTCCATGAATCGAATACAGCACAAATAGCACCACAAAGCTGATCCCAAGGATTAGTTGGAAAATCAACACCAGCATACTTTCTAACTACTTCTTTATAACTCTTAACAAGATCTTTAAGATCTTCTACTGTTAAATCTGTATCTACTTTATAATTTTTAGCAGCTTTTAATTTGTCTAATTCAACTTCGAAAGGATTATGCTGTCCTTCCTCAGCTTCAACACCCATTACAACATCACCATACATATGTATAAAACGACGATATGAGTCATACGCGAATTTTGCGTTTCCAGATTTTTCAGCTACGATCTTTACAGTTTCATCATTCATACCCAGGTTAAGAACAGTGTCCATCATACCGGGCATCGAAGTACGTGCACCTGAACGCACAGATACTAGCAAGGGAAATGATCCATCATTCGCATCAAATTTTGCGTTCATCCCTCGTTCAGTTGCTTTTACTGCTGTTTCAACTTCTTCCTTTATATTTGCTACTACAGCATCTTTTCCTTGTAAGTTGTAATCGGTACAAACTTCAGTAGTAATTGTGAACCCAGCAGGAACCGGAACACCAATCAAATTCATCTCAGCAAGATTTGCACCTTTTCCACCAAGAAGGTTCTTCATTTCAGTTTTACCTTCTGCCTTTCCATTGCCAAACATATAAACTTGTTTTTTACTCATTTTATATCTCCTATATTATTATAATAATAAGATTTACCTATGACCTTTAATGTGAAGGTCAATAAATACATTTCTTTTTCCAAGGTTTATATGTCAAATTAATTTAAGTATTAATATATTACTTTAAGATGTTAAAGAATAAGTTAGACAAAAGAATTAAATTTATATTTTTTGTGTTTAAATAATCATGGATCTTGGAGGGAAAATGAGATCAAAAAAGTTCGGTAATAAATACATTATTCGCATTGATTCAGGAGAAGAAATTGTTAGCGTTCTCACA
>CAZSOM010000236.1:1631-3253 GCA_964608295.1 uncultured Candidatus Cloacimonadota bacterium | reverse complement strand
TCAGCAAAACAGAAATCTAAACCTGAAGTAATTGTAGCATCGAAATACTTTAATACACTAACAGTTGTTTGGTCAGTATCGCCACATTCACCAGAAATAGTATAAGTGATTATATGGTCACCAACTCCAGCAACTTCAGGATCAAAGAATCCAGTAATTGGATCAATTGCAGTTCCGCTCCATGTTCCACCAATTTCAGCAGCTGTAATCACAACAGGGTCTGAATCATCACAGAATGGTCCAACCGAAATAATTGAAGCATCTGCTGATGGCATTACAACAATAATAACTTCATCTGAGCCACCACATGTTCCAGTATACTCATAAGTTATTGTATGACTGCCTTCACCTGCTACACTTGGATCAAATATACCAGCATCTTCATCAGTAATTCCATCACCACTCCAAGTACCACCATCAGTAGCTGCTGTAAGTGTAATTGGAGAATCTTTTTCACATAAAGGATCTACTTCATCAATTGTAGCATCAAAAATATCAATAACTATAATGGTTGTTTGATCAGAATCTCCACATAAGCCACTTATTGTATATGTAATTGTATGGTCACCGATTCCTGCAGTAGATGGTGTAAATAATCCTGTTGTTGGGTCTATTCCATCTCCACTCCATGTGCCACCAATTTGAGCAGCTGTAACTACTGTAGGTGAAGATGTTAAACAGAATGGACCTGTTGGATTTATAGTTGCATCTGCCGAAAGTAATACTGTTACTATAACATTCTGACAAACGGACACGCCACAAGAACTTTCCCAACGACCATAATAAGTTGTTGTTAGCTCAGGTGATTCAATTATTAATGGATTTCCTGTTCCAACCTCTGTTGTTCCACATGATTCAGTAAACCAATGTACTTCGGTTCCAGAACCTCCAGTAACACTAAGATTTATATCTCCATCATCATCAGAACAAAAATCAGTTCTATCAACTTCCGCTGATATTGGTGGTTCTGGTGCATCTATTACAGACACTTCTACAGAAACACATCCAGAAATTCCACATGAACTTTCATATCTACCAAAATAAGTTGTATTTACTGTTGGTGATTCTATTACCAATGGATTACCTGTACCTACAGGTGTAACGCCACAAGAGCCTGAATACCATTCAACTGTTGGACCTTCACCTCCTAAAAGAGATAATGTAATATCTCCAGCATCATCAATACAAACTTCATCAATGTCAACTGTTGCTTCTGTTGGGTCTGCAGGTGAATCAATAATATTTATAAGTACTGAATTACAATCAGAAATACCACAGCCATTCTCCCAACTAACAAAATACTCTGTATCTACAATTGGGGAATCTATTGTTAAAGGGTTTCCTGTTCCAATTTCAGTTCCTTCACAAGATCCTGTATACCATCTAAGTGTAATACCTGTACCACCAACAGCAGCGAGGTCAACTGTACCTGCGTCATCAACACAAATATTGTTTGATGAAGGTGTTATGGATGTAGGAGCTTCTGGCAATTCTAGAACAGTAACAATAACTGTTGCACATGTACTTGCTCCACAAGCATTTTCCCATCTTGCATAATATGTTGTTGTAAGATCTGGAGAATTAATCGATAGTGGATTACCAACTCCAACTGGAGTATCACC
>CAZSOM010000236.1:0-1531 GCA_964608295.1 uncultured Candidatus Cloacimonadota bacterium | reverse complement strand
TCTGAACAGAAATCATTATAATCTGTTGCTGCACTAGTAGGGTCAGTAGGTAATTGAATTACAGTAACTGTATGTTCTACACATTCTGACTCTCCACAAGCATTTGCCCATCTTGCATAATAAGTTGTTGTAACATCTGGAGAAGGGATGACTAACGGATCTCCTACACCTATTGATGATCCACCACATAAGCCAGTAAACCATTGTACTTCTTCACCAGAACCACCAGAAACTGTCAATTCAACATTACCAGCATGATCTGCACATATATCATTTATATCAGATTCTGCTTTAATTGGCGCAACTGGAGGTTCAACAACAGTAACTACAAAACTAAAACAATCAGATATTCCGCATATAGTTTCATATCTAGCAAAATAAGTTGTTGTTACAATAGGTGATGGAATATTCAAAGGATTTCCTGTTCCGATATCATTTCCACTACAAACATCATCAAACCAATGAACAGTTCCACCAGTTCCACCACTGACCATTAAATTAATATTACCAGCATCGTCTTCACAGAAGTTATTATCATCTGAAAAACCTGCAGTAGGTGCAGTAGGTGCGGATAAAACATCTATAGTATAAAATGCTTGTGCTGTTTCTGGAGCACATGTATTATCACTTGTTACTGTCATTGTTAATATTACAGTATTACCTTCGTCAGCTACATCGGAAGTATATGTTGGTGTAAGAGAAGTCTCTCCAGAAGTTATTGAACCTGCTCCATCTTCTGTCCATAAAATCGTACCATTCGAGGCAGATGCTCCACTTACAATTGCTGCATCAGAAACACAAATTGAAGCCGAACCTCCAGCACTTGCTGTTGGTAATTCATCTACATAAACTGTATATGTAGCAACATCAGTTTGAGGATTACATGTATTATCACTTGTTACAGTCATTGTTAGAGTAATTGTTCCTCCGGCATCTCCAGCAATTGGAGTATATACAGGTGTAAGTGTTGACCCTCCTGATGTAATAGAGCCTGCACCATCATCTGTCCATGAAATTGTTCCATTTGATGCTGATGCTCCAATAACTGTTGCTATTCCATTAACACAAATTGTTTCTGAACCACCAGCTGTTGCACTTGGCAAAGGATCTGACACTACGGTCTCCGACGCTTCTACTGGACTACCACATGTTCCTGTTACTTGAGCATAATATGTGCCTGGACCAACATTCAGTGGATTTGATGAACCAAGGTTTAAACCTGTTCCACCTGTTCCTGTCCACCATGTCAAAGTAGCTCCTGTTCCAACGATACCATTTGCTGTTATATCTGTTGTTGAAGATGAACAAATAGGACTGGCTGAAGCAGTTGCTGATGTTATACTAACATCTGTATTTACTGTTACTTGAACATTTGCACATGTTGTTGTATTACATGTTCCTGTTCTGCGTACATAATAAGTTGTTGTTGAGCTTGGAGATACTAGTAAACTGACTCCTGTACCAAGAACAGATCCGGAAGCACAGCCACCAGCGTACCATTGATAAGTTGCTCCTGTACCACTTGTTCCTC
>CAZSOM010000235.1:0-3263 GCA_964608295.1 uncultured Candidatus Cloacimonadota bacterium | reverse complement strand
AAAAAGAAATGTTTTGACATTAAATGAAAACGGATAAATTTCATCTATAGATAAAGTTATTTAACGAAATTATGAAAAATTAAGCAGTATAAAAATTAAACTGTCTGATGTATGATTGTGTGATATTCGGAGGTGCAAAATGCGGGACGAATTTACTGTTAGTATAAAGAAATAACTGGCTAAACGAGTCGGTTATCTGTGCTCTAATCCTAGTTGTCGGCAGCCTACAAGCGGTCCAAAGTCGACTCCATCTGGTACTGTTAATATTGGTGTTGCTGTCCACATCACCGCTGTGTCATCTGGTGGTCCTCGTTATGATGATTCATTCTCCTCAGATTATCGAGGTTCTTCTGGCAACGGTATCTGGTTGTGTCAAACATGTGCAAAGCTTGTTGACAATGACCAGTTACGCTACACGGTCGACAAACTCCGAGAATGGAAATCTGATGCCGAGGCGGCATCGGCCAATGCCCTCGAGCGACGCCGTTCGCCAGTAACAGAATCCGAGGGTGTCTTTCTTGAGGCGGAGCGTCTAATGCCTGACCTAATTGCCGAGATGCGAACAGATGTTCGCGGAGATAAAACAGTACTTATTCGGGAGTTCGTGCCATTGGCTAACTGCAATGTCGTATTCGGACACTCCAAGCCTCGATTCGTATATTACCAGAATGAACATCCATATCTGCAACTCCAACTGGATTGGTTGGAGGAAATGGGTGTCATTGTTGACGTTACGCCAAAGAACTCACCAATATACAGAATGACATCTGAATTCGCTGATTGGTTGCGTGGACACACTCAAACATTGAAATGAGCGGACTCAAAAGTCGTATGGCTGATTAGAAGCGTTAGCCGTCAGAGAGGTCAAATAGATGAAATCTATGAAAGACATTATTTTACAGATTGAACGTCAATGGGAGGATTTGCTTAGAGTACGTTCTACGTTCCCTACGATGAAGAATAATCTTATTGGATTACATAAGTTCTCTACAGCACCTTATTACAAAAATATGGGATTTAGCGTGGAATTTCAATTCAGTAAACCATTAACTTCCGAAAAATTGATGAAATTAATCAGATTGGTCGTTGGATAAATGAGAGTTATGTAATTAGATTTTGTGCATTTCTTGAATATTATGGAATCATTCCAAAAGAAGGGAATGGTCGTATTAACCAAAGTTTTAATGGACACAAAGAAGTTGACATTCTTAGAAGATTACGGAATGAACTTGTGCATCATTCAGGTCAGTATGATTCAGGAGATCCGGATAGTCGCAAATTGTTTGATCGTATGGTTAATCATTTTTCTTTGACAACAGAAAGCATAACTAAGTATCCTATTCAAATCGATGGTTTCTTGCATCCTTTAAAGAATACCTGCAAACTCTATGTACAGGGATATTTAGAATTAAGTGAGCAATAAAATAATCAGCAAGTAACTAACATTGGACAACATCTGATTCCACTGTGCTTCATAGCGGTGAGTGAGCTTGGTCGTTATGGGTATAAACAAAATAGGCAGGATTTTCAATCCTGCCTATTAGATATTATCACTTATGTTTATTGGGGTTAGGTAGAACAATATTGGCAAGAATTGCCGTAAGACCACCAGTTGTAATTGGAGAACCAAATATTCTCTGGATTACGTCGGGAGTTTTACTCAGCACTGCAGGAACCAGCATTACACCAAAACCAAGACCGAAGGCAAGAGCCATTATCATCATGGCACGACGATCAATTTTATGAGATGCAATTATTTTAATACCAGCAGCAGCTACAGTGGCGAACATAACAATAGTTGCACCACCCAATACTGATTTCGGCATTTGCTGGAAAACTCCTCCAATTACTGGGAATAAACCAAGAAGTACCAGGAATCCGGCAATATACATTCCCACGTAACGACTGGCAACTCCGGTAAGTTGGATCACACCGTTATTCTGGCTAAAGGTTGTGTTTGGGAAGGTATTGAACGTCGCTGCCAGAGCTGAGTTTACACCATCACCCAGCACACCACCCTTAATACGTTTGATGTACAGATCTCCTTCAATTGGTTCTTTTGAAACCATCGATGTAGCAGTGAGATCTCCAATTGATTCGATGGTTGTGATGAGATATATGAGTGCTATTGGAATGAAGGCTGTAAAGTTAAATTTGAATCCATACTTAAATGGAATTGGAATGCTGACAATGGGTAGATCTTTCAATCCACTAAGGTCGACTTTTCCCATAAATATAGCAATAATATAGCCAATTGCCAAACCAATAACAATAGAACTCATGCGCAGGAACTGATGTTTACTACGATTGAAAATAACAATTATTACAAGAACTAAAAAACCTAAACCCAGATTTTCCAATGAACCAAAAAATTCTGGTTTATTATCCAGTAACCATTGTCCACCAGCCATATCGGTGATTCCTACTTTAATTAAGCTAAGACCGATTGTGGTTACTACGATTCCTGTTACAGTTGGGGTAATTATCTTTTTTAGAAGATGCAAAAAACGACTGAGAAACATTTCTATGAAAGCACCAACGAAACAAATTCCGTAAATTGTTGCTAATATTTTCTTGGGTCCACCACCTGCATTTTTAACGATAAATCCTGCTGCTAATATCGATCCCAGAAAGGCAAAACTCGTTCCTTGGATACTAAGTAATCCTGAACCAATGGGGCCAACTCTTTTTACTTGAATAAAAGTAGATACTCCTGAAACGATGAGCGACATACTAATAAGATAAGGAATTTCTTTGCCCAATCCCAAAACTCCACCAATGATTAATGTTGGGGTAATTATTCCCACAAAGATTGCCAGTAAATGCTGCAATGCTGCAATGCTGCAAAAATAGAATCCCTTACAGGTGGTTTATCATGTAGACCATAAACCAAATCCTGATTATCATTCATGTTATCAAAATTGTCCTGACTTTCTCCCAGTTTCAATTCTTCCGATTTTTGAGATTCATTGATGCAGTCTTGGACTTTTTTGTCGTCTTCTTTAGAATTTTTCATATAATACTCTCCAATTTATAAGATCAGAAATATCATCTTTTTTATAATTTAGAAAACACCTGTCACTTTCGACAAATTAGATCAGAATCAACCTTAAGCCGGTATAGAAATATGCTCTATTACTCTAATGATCAACCTCTGCTTTCTCTAAAATAAGATTCTCCCAATGCTTTTGGTAAATTAGATCTCTTCCCTTTTAAGGAAATAAACAAGAGGAATAAAATTGTGAACACATATGGGATACCCT
>CAZSOM010000234.1:0-3272 GCA_964608295.1 uncultured Candidatus Cloacimonadota bacterium | reverse complement strand
TAAACTGGATACCTACATCTCAAATAATTTTCCTGATGATGAAGTAATAGTACTGGGTGATTTGAATGATGAACTAACTGATTCCCAAAACAACAATGTTTTCACAGCTTTTCTAAATGAAGCTGATGAATACGAGTTTGCTGATATGAATATTGCTGAAGGTTCATCTGTTTATTGGTCATATCCTAGTGGTGGCTGGCTCAGTCATCTTGATCATATCCTGATCACTAATGAACTTTTTGATGAATTCATACAGCAGAATTCTGATGTGCAAACTTTAAGAATTGATGAACTGCTGGATAGTGGTTGGAGTGAATATGACAATAATATTTCCGATCATCGTCCGGTTGGGTTGAAATTAGCATTTCCTTAAACTGATTAATAGTATTAACAAAGGAGGGCCTATGAAAAACATATTCATTATTTTTATTATGACTATTTTGTGTGTAAGTACTTTTGCTGTAGAAGCAGATTATGTACAGGGGCAAATCATGATCCAACTTACTAACAATGAAGTAGAAACTAACAAAAATTTGGAAATATACTTCAAAGCAGTTGATTTGGCAAGAATCCGTCTGCTTTCAAAAAGAATGAATATTTGGTTATTTAGTTTTGCTTCTGAGAAAGTTTCAGATTCACAGGTTTTACAGTTAATAGAAAACCACTCTACGGTTCAGAAAGTTCAGTTCAATCATTATGTTTCTCAAAGAGAGTTATTCCCTAACGATACATCATTTGATCTTCAATGGAATATGCATAACACTGGAGCTTCAGGTGGTGTGGAAGATGCCGATATAGATGCTCCGAATGCTTGGGAAATAACAACAAGTGGAGTCACTGCGTTTGGTGACACATTAGTGATTGCTGTTATTGATGGCGGATGTGATCTAACCCATGAAGATCTTGATCTTTGGAAAAATTATAATGAAATCCCTAACAATGGAATAGATGATGACGATAATGGTTATATAGATGATCATGATGGCTGGAATGCCTACAATCATACTGGTAATGTGCCAACCGATAGCCATGGAACACACGTTTCAGGAATAGTTGGAGCAATTGGAAATAACGCTCTAGGAGTTGCCGGTGTGAATTGGAATGCTAAGATCATGCCTGTTGCCGGTTCTTCTAATTTAGAATCAATTGTTGTAGAAGCTTATGGTTATGTGCTGGAGATGAGAAAGTTGTATGACGAATCAAATGGGGAATTCGGAGCATTTGTTGTTTCCACTAATGCTTCTTTCGGAGTAAATTATGGCGATCCCGCTGACTATCCGTTATGGAGCTCTATATATGACTCTTTAGGTGTAGCGGGTGTTTTAAGTGTTGCTGCAACAATGAATATTAATGCTAATGTAGATGAAGTTGGTGATATGCCAACTGCTTGTGAAAGCGATTATTTGATCACAGTCACCAATACAACTAAATTTGATGAGAAAAATACTTCAGCAGCATACGGATTAGAAACCATTGATCTGGGAGCACCAGGAAGCAGTATTTATTCAACCAATTACAATAATAGTTATTCATACAAGACAGGTACTTCCATGGCGACTCCTCATGTGGCTGGTGCTGTAGCTATGATGTTTGCTGCGGCAACGGAAGAATTCTTAGTTGAATACAATGAAAATCCTGGACTTAAATGTTTGGAAATTAAGCAATATCTTTTAGATGGAGTGGATATATTACCATCTTTGGAATGGACAACAGTTTCTGGTGGTAGACTAAATTTATATAATTCGATGGAGTTAATGCCTACGGTGGATGTCAGGAATGATTATCTTTCATTAATTAACATTAGTTTATCTAATTATCCCAATCCCTTCAATCCATCTACGAAAATAGAATTTAGCATCGAACAAAACCAGCAAAACGAAAATATAAAACTTAATATCTATAATTTAAAAGGACAAAAGATCAAACAAATCCTTGCCGAGTTGAACGGAGACAAAGGGACAGTTACCTGGAATGGAACTGATAGCAATTTTCACCATGTTTCCAGTGGAATTTATTTTTATAAATTAAATCTAGCGAATTCACCGTTAAATAAAATGATCTTGATGAAATAGGAGAAAAAATGAAAAAAATAATTGTTGTTTTATGCATTCTATTCACAATACTAATCTGGGCAGAAGAGCTTCCTAAAATTGAATATGACAAACTACAGGTGGGAGCTGACGAAACGTTGGAAGTGATGACCTGGAATATTCAGAATTTCCCTAAAAGTGAATTCAGCATAGATTATGCTGCAAAAATAATTAATGCCATAGATGCAGATGTTATAGGGTTACAGGAGATGGAGAGCGATTCGGCTTTCTTCTGCCTTATTAAACAGCTTAACGATCTGGATAGACACAATTGGAGTGGCTATAGGGCAAATAGGAATTCCTGGAAGCAGGAACTGGCATTTATCTATAAGACCAATTTGATCGGGGTTGATAAAATTTATGAAATTTATTATGGTGACCATAACTCATTTCCGCGTAGTCCATTAGTGATGGAATTCACTTTTGCAGAGCAGGAGATTGTAATAATTAACAATCATTTCAAAGCAAGGCAGGGAGAAAAAAATAATGCGCGCCGCCGGAATGCAGTAAAAAAACTGGATGAATATATCATGAATGAACATTCCGACGCAAATGTGATCGTCTTGGGTGATATGAATGATACTCTCACAGATGCGGCAGAAGAAAATGTATTTACTACATTCCTGGATAAACCGGAAGAGTATAAATTTGTTGATCTGGAACTTGCCAAGAATGACAGTGCCGATTGGAGTTATCCTTACTGGAAATATCGTGGACATATCGATCACATTCTTATCTCCAATGAACTTTATGATGAATATGAAAGCACAGATTCCCATGTAAAAGTGGTAACAATAGATAAATTCATGGAAGGTGGTGGAGATGCGCGCTATAAGTATATCACAGATCACCGACCTGTGACGATCAAATTAAAATTTCCGGAAGTAACAAAAGAATAATTGTACCGTCACTCTGCCTGCCAAGCTATAGTTTCAATTAAGGCTGGAGGAGTTCATCTTGCAGTTACACTTAATGAAGAGTCGAGAGAAATTTTGAGAGATCTTCTAACGCTATCCTTCGATACTTGGCTAAAGCCAAACTCAGGATGACAGTATTTTATTAATCTATCTTTCCTTAAGAGAACTGCAATCAGGCAACCAGGATGTCGATGATTCTTCCGGTTCCAGATGAACCATTACATCTATGATCTTAGAATTACTTCTGATCAAGGCTCTTTTTACC
>CAZSOM010000233.1:0-3274 GCA_964608295.1 uncultured Candidatus Cloacimonadota bacterium | reverse complement strand
CTATAAGCGGCTCTGATGTGACAATAAGCTGGGATGCGGTATCTGGTGCTACTTCTTATAAGGTATATTCCTCTAATGATCCATTCACAGAATTTACATTAGAAACTACAGTAACAGGTGTAACTAAGTCTTTTACATTAAGTGGTGAAAAGAAATTCTATTACGTTAAAGCAGTGAATTGAAAAATTTACAGAATATCAAACTGTACATAAACTATTAGAAACTTAGGGCATCCGTGTGGGTGCTCTAAGTTGCGTGTTTTTTTATTTTATCAAGATTTTAAGTTGTAATAACAATTATGTTGTGGATATTTAAAAGTAAATATTTATTACAATTACGAATAAGATATCATTTGACAATTGATTTATGATAAAAAAATATCATGTTTATTAAAAATTAATTTAATTGGAGAAGAGTGTGAAGAAATTTTTTTTAGTTATTTTAGAAATTGTTTTAGCCCTAACTTGTTTCTCAGAAGAAATCACAATTAATGAGTATGAGTTTAATGTTAATGTGATCTCCTCTAATGAAGTGCAAACAATTATCGAATATAATTTCGGTAGCTTTGAGAGAATCCCAATTGAAATTGATGGGGAAACATATTTTCGTTTAAGTTTGAATCGAGAAAGCGAAACTTATGAAAAAGGTCATCCTGAACTACCAAAAATTACCAGAAGTATTATCATCCCTGATGATGCTAAAATGAAAATTAATGTTGTGGAAAAGGATTATGTGGAATATCAGATGAAGATCATTCCTTCTAAAGGTATTCTTTATAGAGATATCAATCCTGCTGAAGTCCCCTATGAATTTTCAGAAGCTTATCAGACAGATAATTTTTATCCGCAGAATTTAGCATGTTCAAATGCTCCTTACATTTTAAGAGATTTCAGGGGATTAGCTGTTCATGCTTATCCTTTTGCTTACAATCCTTTTACTCAGACATTGAGAGTTTATCATCATCTTGTTTTAGCAGTTAACAATGTCGGGATAAATACGGAAAATGTTATAACTCGAGCTGCAGATAGTATAAGTAAATATTTCAGTGGAGTTTATCAAAATCATTTCATAAATTTCTCACCTGATCGCTATACATCTGTTGATGAACATGGTAGAATGCTGGCCATCTGTTATGATGATTTTATGAGCAATATTCAATCTTATGTAGATTGGAAAAATCAGAAAGGTATTGAAACTGAATTAATAAGCATAGACGAGATAGGTTCATCAGCTTCTAATATTCTAGCTTATATACAATCTGAATATGATGAAGGAAATGACCTCGCTTTTGTACAATTAGTCGGTGATGATGGTCTACCATACTTTACACATTCCTGCTCCCAAGGTACAGATGCAGCAGATCCAAAATATGTATTACTTTAGATAGTGAGAAATATTTCTATTACATCACTGCTGAGTGATAACCAGAATAAAAGGAGATAAATTGAAAAAAGTACTTTTACTAATACTAGATGGATACGGCATCAATAATCAGAATTATGGTAATGCAATTGCCGCTGCAAGTACTCCAGAATTAGATAAATTTCGTTCGAATAATCCGGAAAGTAATTTAAAAGCATGCGGATTTGATGTCGGATTATTGGATGGTGACATGGGTAATTCTGAAGTTGGTCATCTCAATATTGGAGCTGGTAGAATTGTCTACCAGATGAATACTCTTGTCATGAAGAAGATTGAAGATAGATCTTTTTTCAAAAATGAAGAACTATTAGAAACGATCAAAAGTGTGAAAAACAAATCCGGTAAACTTCATCTATTCGGACTTTTATCAAATGGGAATGTTCACAGTAATATAAACCAAATTTGGGCATTGTTAGAATTAGCAAAAGAAGCAGGTCTTAAACAGGTTTATTTTCATGCATTCACTGACGGACGTGACACATTACCCAATTCGGGAATTGGGTTCATAAAAGAATTCCAAGAGAAAGCTAAAGAGATCGGAATTGGAAAGATTGCCACAATCTCAGGAAGATATTATGCAATGGATCGCGATAACAGATGGGATAGAATTGAAAAAGCCTATAACGCAATTGTGCATGGGAAGGGTGAAAACTTCTCTGATCCAATCAAAGCTATCCAGAACAGTTATGACGAAAAGATTACTGATGAATTCATTATTCCCAAAGTCATAGTTGAGAATGGTGAACCGATCGCAAAAGTTACAAATAAGGATGCTGTTATTGCTTTTAATTTCCGTGCAGACCGAATGCGTCAGTTAACTCGAGCTTTTAAAATTCCGAATTTCAAAGAATTCAAAACTATAGCATTTGATAATCTTAAATATGTTTGTTTTAATGAGTATGACATAAATTTCAATGAATTTGTCTCAGTTGCCTTTAGACTTCCAAAATTAGTAAACATATTAGGTGAAGTCGTTTCTGCAAATAACTTGAAACAATTGCGATTAGCTGAAACGGAAAAATACGCTCACGTTACCTTTTTCTTTAATGGTGGTGTGGAAAAGCCATTTGAAAATGAGGATAGAATTTTGGTTAATTCACCCAAAGTTGCTACTTATGACCTACAACCGGAAATGAGCGCTTTCGAAGTTAAGGATAAATTAATTTCAGCTCTGGAAAGTGAAAAATATTCTTTAATTATTACTAATTTTGCAAATTGTGACATGGTCGGACATACTGGTGTTTTTAACGCTGCTGTAAAAGCTGTAGAAACAATTGATAAATGCGTCGGTGAAGTATTACCGATTGCTAAAGAGCATGGTTATAATATTCTTCTTACCGCAGATCATGGAAATGCTGATAAAATGCTGGATAAAAATGGAAACATTTTCACAGCTCACAGCTTGAATCCAGTTCCATTCGTGGTTTCTTTAGTTGATAAGAATGTACCAGTATCGGATGGAAAGCTGTCAGATATAGCTCCAACTATCTTGAAGATTTTGGGAATTACCAAACCTCAAGAAATGACAGGAAAATGTCTAATCTAATTCGTGGAGTGATATGTAATGAAATCAGTTGATAGGATTGATATAAAAAAGAGGCGTCCAATACCAGCATCAGCAAAATTGATCTTAATGATGGTTGTGATAATGGGACTGGTTTTGCACACTTGCTGGCAGAAAACTAAAGGTGACAACCTGCAAATATCTGACATCCAGATTTCGAATATAACACGCGTAAGTTTAGATATATCCTTCACTATAGCCAGTCGTGCCAGTATTGAATTGGAAAAATCTTTTATGATTGAAGTATACACGACAAACGGAGAACTTCTTTCCAGCAGACTAACACAA
>CAZSOM010000232.1:0-3306 GCA_964608295.1 uncultured Candidatus Cloacimonadota bacterium | reverse complement strand
AAGCTGAATTGTATATCAGTGGTTTTAATCGACCTACACAGATGCATCAATTGCAAGTGATTCCTCCAGGAAATTTCCTTACCGTTAGTGATTATTCTGTGATCTCCGGCAATGATGGAGTAGTTGAATTTGGCGAGAATGCTATATTGAGTTTAACTCTGGAAGATTTTAGCAATGTAGGAGATTATCATAATATTACAGTTGAAATTTCCTCAAACGATGATTTTATAGCTATAAATGACAATACAGAAAGTATAGGATTTTTAGCAAGTGGTGGAACTGTAGAACTGGTTGATGCCTTTGATTTCGATGTAATGAATGCCATTCCTGATGAACATTTAATTGAGATCACTGTTTTGATCACAGCAGATGATTATGAATGGTATGCAGCTTTGTATCTAACTGGTTATAATGCTGAATTAGATTTAGATAATACTGAAGTGATCGATGGAGAGAATGGTAAACTGGATCCTGGTGAAACTGCCGGACTTGAAATTGATATCCATAACATTGGTGGGGCAGATCTCTACAATATAATTTTGTCAATATCATCTCCAAATCCTGATATTACAATTACCAATTTACCTATTTCATTAGACTCATTAAATGCTGACGGAATCGAAAGCATCGTAATCTGCTCCATGGAAGTTAGTGAGGATGCTGAACCAGGTGATATTATTGAATTTGATCTAGAAGTGACGGCTGATAATGATTTTACATTCTCAGAAGAATTTACACTTGTAGTTGGTCTTAATATTGAAGATTTTGAAACAGGGGATTTCTCTGCATTTGAATGGCAGCAAGGTGGAAATGCTGATTGGACAATTTCTGATGAAGTTTATGAAGGTGATCACTCGGCTAAAACCGGTAGTATCGGGCATAATAGCTTAACAAGTATTTCTGTTGAACTTGATGTAGCATCAAACAGCTGGATCTCTTTCTGGAAGAAAGTTTCATCTGAAGCCAATTTTGATTATTTCAGATTTTTTATTGATGGAATCCAGCAAGAAGAATGGGCTGGTGAAGTTTATTGGAGTGAATCAACATATCCGGTTTCTTCTGGTATACATACCTTTAAATGGGAATATGATAAAGATGGAGCAGTTACAAGTGGTGATGATTGTGCCTGGCTTGATTATATTATCTTTCCAGCAATTGCTGGAGAAGTTGCAATTGACGGAGAGCTTATTCCAGCTGTTACAAAATTGATCGGTAACTATCCAAATCCGTTCAATCCTACAACTACAATCAGTTTCTCTTTAACGCAAACGTCTTCGTTTGTGACTGTGGAAATCTTCAATATAAAAGGACAGAGGATAAAGCAATTAGAAATTAGCAATTTGAAATCAGGAATTAACAATGTAATCTGGGATGGAAAAAATAGTAAAAATCAACCAGTAGCTTCCGGTATATATTTCTATCAATTGAATATAGATAAAAAGGTTATTGCTTCCAAGAAGTGTCTGCTTTTAAAGTAAAGTTAAAATGATTTAACACGTTCATTCGTGGACGTGTTTATTGTTAAAATAAAGCTAAATTGTTGTTACACATTCACTCCTGAACGTGTTTACTGTTTAAAGTAATTGAGAAACTGAAAACCTTCAGCTCTGAGTGTGTTTATCAAATTAAAAGCAGTAGAGTGGAGGTCAGTGTGCAAAAGAGTATTCTTATTCTAATTTTTATTTTTCTTAGTATTTCATTTCTAAACTCAATAGTAATTAACATTCCTACCGATCAACCAACAATACAACTGGGAATTGAGACTTCCGCAAATGGTGATACAGTTTTAGTACAACCTGGAACTTATTTCGAAAATTTAGACTATGATGGAAAAAATATCACGATTGCTTCACTATTCCTAACCACTCAAGATACAACGTATATTTCCAATACTATAATTGATGGAAGTCAACCTTCAAATCCTAATTCAGGATCTGTAATAACTTTTGATAGTGGAGAAAATTCTTCAGCAATTTTAACTGGATTTACTATTAAAAATGGAAGTGGAACTTTTGCAGATCCATCCGGAAGTGGGTATTACCATTATAATGGTGGTGGCATTTATTGTATCAATTCAAACCCAAATTTATCAAATCTAAATATTATAAATAATACAGTAGAATTAAGTGGTGCAGGAATTTATTGCTATAATTCAGATGTGAGCATAACTAACTCAGTTATTTCGAATAATACTGCTGATGGAGGTGGTGGTGGGATCTGCTGCATTGGAAATTCCAATCTCACTGTAATAAATGCAATGATCAATAATAATTCTGCAACTTCATCAGGTGGAGGTGTTTTCCTTCATTCAGAATCTGATTCGCAATTTGAGGATGTGATTATCTCACAAAACTTCGCTCTTGGTTCAGGCGGTGGAATTTGTTCTTATTCTTCCAACATAGATCTTGAAAACTCAGTTATATCAGAGAATGTATGCAATAATGATGGAGGTGGGATATCCACCTACAATGCTGAAATAAATTTGTCTGAAACTAATATCATTTATAATTCCTCTCAAATAAAAGGTGGTGGAATTTATGGAGCGATATTGAATTTTGATAGCGTGAACAGATCAAATATCTATTCAAACAGTGCTCAATTCGGTAATGACCTATATAATAATTCTGGAAACATAATAGACGTTATTGTTGATACATTTACTGTATTGTATCCAACCAACTTTCATGCCTATCCAATTAACCGGTTTACCTTTGATATCCTGCATGAAATTCAACCACAAGTGAATACCGATCTGTATGTTTCACCGGATGGTGATAATTCAAACAGCGGCTTATCCTTTGCTGATCCCCTGCAAACTATTTCTTATGCATTATCAATTATAGTTGCAAGCAGTGAAGATCCACGCACCATTTATCTTAATTCTGGAACGTATAGTCCTGAGACGAACGGAGAGAGTTTTCCAATTCTTTGCTCAAGTTGGGTTTCAATAGTTGGTGTAAGTGAAGAATCAACAATACTAGATGCAGATCAACAGGAAAGTGTGATTAATTGCTACGAAGTTGAAGGAGTTAGCATAGAAAACGTAACATTAACAAATGGATCAGGATGTTGGGATGGCGGAGGAATATTTTGTTTAAATTCCGAATTAGATCTTTTGAACGTTACAATATCAGATTGTGGTGCAGGAACAGCAGGCGGTATTAGTCACATTTCCTCAAATTCAGTTTTCGATAATATCACTGTTATAAATAATGAAGCTAAGCATTATGGTGGAATCTTTAGTTCTGGATCTACATTAACAATAATAAACTCAAACATAATTTCAAATCATGCAGATGAAACAGC
>CAZSOM010000231.1:0-3309 GCA_964608295.1 uncultured Candidatus Cloacimonadota bacterium | reverse complement strand
TCATTATCTCCCATAATAAAAAGAACAAATTGATCACGAGCCCACACATTGTCTTTGGCATACATTCCGATCAGATTCTCATTCACTTCCGCTTCTACCTTTGCTCCCATGATATCTTTAATATAGGTGGAAACTTTATCATTTGATTCAAGATTACAGAAAAAGATGAGATTATTAAATTTGTAAAAATTGTCCATATCGTCAATAGGAGCTCTTTTGACAACAAATACTTTCTCATTCTCAGTTGTAAATCTGACTCTTTCCAATGTTTTAATTAAATGTCCTTTTGCATACTTCCAAACATTATCATCGGCAAAAACATAAACTGTTTGCTTGTTTCCCCAAGACATCGGTTTATGAAGATCGATACGCTTACCCTTTATTTTATGCTTATTCTCCTTTTGAGAGCAGCCCAAAATTAGAAGTAAAATCATTCCTAATAAAATAAATAAAGATATATATTTTTTCATTAGTCGACCTTACGCCCTTTTGGAAAGAGATAGGTGATTCCAGAAAGTACAGTGATAAGAGCTATAATCCAGAAAAATATATTAAATCCATGTTGGAATTTTGGGTGATATTCCGGGATAAATGGATAAAGTATAGAATAATAAACTAGGGCTGAAATGATTCCGGTTAATTGAAAGGTTGTTTTTACTTTTCCCCAAACATTAGCAGGAATATAGATTTTTTTAAATGTATAAAATTGTCTTAATAAAGTTATAAATACTTCTCTTCCCAGAATGATATAAAAAACATAGATGTTTGTTAATTTCATTGGTTCTGATATTAAAGCATAAAGTGCCAATAAAGTTAATAACTTATCTGCCAGAGGATCCAGGATCTTCCCGAAATTTGAAACTACACCAAGTCTACGAGCTAATAGTCCATCAAAGATATCGGTTATGCTGGCAACTATAAAGACAAAAGTCGCCCATAAAAAATGATATTCCCATGTGGAATAATATATAAGCCAGAAGAAAACAGGAACCAGAAGAATTCTAAAGAAGGTTAGTGAATTTGGAATATATTTTTTCATTTCAAGTCTTTTCCCAAAAACAATCCTGAGAATATTGCACTGAGTATCAGGGTAACTAATTCAATCCCAAAGAAACGATAATCTATCTCAACGGGAAGAAATTGAAAATATAATAAAGCAAAATAAATAGCAGTATTAAGGATAAGCGGAATAAAACAAAGATACAAAGAGTTAACAAAAAACTGTTTTCGTCGTTTTCCAAAGTGACCACCAGAGGAATAATAAACTTTCCAGAAATGATTACTTTTCATTTCAAAATGAATTCGAAGAAAAATAGTAATGAATAACATGAAAATGATGAATAAACCAAAACCAGTATAATAACCCTTGGTTAAAATCATTATTTTGTTTTGGTTGATTTGCCAATAGGCATCATCAAAATAATAGATAACAGCAGGAGTATATTCCAGTAGAGTTCTTTCTAATTCATTCCTCTGTTCAATTTTGAATTTTTTACCCTTAAAGCTTATTTGCATTGCAGTAGGTAATATGTATGATTTCAAAATATCATTACTCTCTTTTAGTTCGTAACTTTTTATTAGAGTTTGAGAAATCACTGAATCCTGAATTATCGAAATTTCATTTATATAATCAAATTCTTGTATTTTTGAACTAAGAATTTCAAGAGTGTTCCCCTGCATGGAGAGGACAACCATTTGAGATCCGGAAATATTATTTTCATATGTATCTTTCTGGAATTCATATCCTAAATGAAAAATATTCCAAGCCAGAAGGATAAGGAAGATAATGATTATTTGAAAGGAAATTCCCTTTTTCACAATTTCACCACTTTGTTATCCTGTATTCTGTAATAAACGTCAAAATTATCCAATTTACGTTTGGATGTAGCTATAATTGAAGCACCGTTATTCATAGCAAAATTACAAATTTTCAAGGCTGCAATTATGTTTTTATCATCGAAATAATTTTCAAGATCATCAATCAGAATGAGTTGTGGAAGCTGGATAACAACTCTGACCAATTCAATGAATTTCTTTGATGAAGATGAAAGATTTTTAGCTTTGGCACCTATTTTATCTCCAAGTTGGCAGATTTTGCATAACTCAAGGATTTTTTGTCTTTGCCTGGCAGTTACTTTGGGCATGGGAATGATAATATTCTTCCAAACCGTTTCATTGGTAAGCAAATGTGATGTATTATCAATTAGAATTGTTTTTTTCTTTTTCTTATAGAATAATAAAGGTTTATCTTTAAATAGAATTTTTCCACCAAAGTCGTGAAAGTCACCATGTATAGATCTTAGTAATAGCGATCTTCCTGTGTCGTTATTTCCAAATATATTTATTCGTAAACTATTCCCGATAAACATTTCATGGATCAACATGAATCTTTCGTTTTCTCTGGATAGCGAAAATCCTTCTATCTTAAGCATGACCTAACTCCACAATAACCTTCTTCTTCTCTTCTGATTCAAGAACAATTTTTTTTCTTGCTTTCAGGTCAACCTTTTTTGCAAAATTATCAATATCATTCAATCTGTTTTGAGGATAAAGAATAAAAGCACTTCCATCCTTGATAAGATTTCTTTTTATACATTTCAGAATATCCAACATATTGCAGGCTATTTCATGTCGGGAAATCGCACGTTCTTTTATTTGGCTGATTCTTCCAGTTTCTTTAGGATAATAGGGTGGATTAGAAATTATCAAATCAAATTTTTGTATAACATCAAACTCGCACAAGTCAATCGCTTCAAAAGTAGGAGATGTATTGGATCTTTTGGCGTTATCTCTGCTCAATTTGACTAAATGTTCCTGAATCTCGATTCCCAAGATTTTCCAATCAGGATGTGTATGTGACAACATAATTGAGATAATTCCATTCCCACTACCTAATTCTAACAAGTTTATCTTTTCGTGTGTTATTTGTTCAGTAATTGTTTCCACAAGGAATGCTGAGTCGGAAGTTATCGAATGTCCGTTTTTAGTTTGAAAAATGGTTTTGCCAAATGGTAGTTCTACAGGAACAAGCATAATATTACTTCTTCAGTGCTTTGTATGTCCAAACCCACCATTTCCACGATCAGTCTCGTCAAGCTGTTCACTAATAACAAAATCAATAGATTCATGATGGGAAATTACCATTTGTGCAATTCGGGTATGGGTAGAAATAACAAAATCCTCTTTTCCAAAATTGAATAAAATGATCTTGATCTCACCTCTATAATCAGCATCAATTGTCCCAGGAGAATTTAGAACACCTATTTTGTGTTTTATTGCAAGACCACTTCGAGGACGAATTTGTGCTTC
>CAZSOM010000230.1:454-3322 GCA_964608295.1 uncultured Candidatus Cloacimonadota bacterium | reverse complement strand
CAGTATACAGGTATGAAAATTCTGGTTCACTAGATGGTCTGATGCGAGTACGTGGTTTCACTCAGGATGATGCTCACATAATTTGTACTCCTGATCAATTGGATAACGAGATCGAAGAAGTGGTTGAATTCAGTTTGGATATTCTTAAAGCATTTGGATTTAAGGATTTTGAAATATATTTATCAACAATGCCTGAGAAAGCAGTTGGTGAAAAAGAGGATTGGGATAAAGCAACTTCATCATTGGAAAAAGCTCTCAAGAAACTTGAAATTAAATACGAAGTTGATAAAGGTGGTGGAGCTTTTTATGGTCCTAAGATTGATATTAAGATCAAAGATGCTTTAAACCGTTCCTGGCAATGTTCCACAATCCAGTTTGATTTTAACCTGCCAACCAGGTTTGATATGGAATACATTGGAGAAGATAATCAACCGCACAGACCATTTATGGTACACCGTGCCCTGCTTGGATCAATGGAAAGATTCTTTGGAACTCTTATAGAATATCATGCTGGTAATTTCCCGATCTGGTTATGTCCGGTTCAAGTTAAGGTTCTACCGATTTCAGATCACTACATTGATTATGCAAAGCAAGTGAATGTAGAATTAAAAAATAGCGGAATTAGAAGTGAAGTTGACTTTAAAAATGAAAAGATAGGTTATAAAATACGTGAAACGGAAATGCAGAAGATCCCTTATATGTTCATAGTAGGGCAGAAGGAGATGGAATCAAATTCTGTTTCAGTACGTCGTCATGGTGAAGGTGATCTTGGTAGTTATCCAGTTAAGGACTTTGTTGAAAAGATCCAGATAGAAGCGATGGAACGTAAATAGGTTACTTGTTCCCAAGTTGTACTTGGGAACATATTTAAACGCAAAGTATAACTTTGCCAGTAAGTAAGTTACGAAGTGCAACTTCGTAACAAGAAGATTATAGAAGCCCGGGAGTAAGCATGGACATTATCAAATTCATTAAGACTGAATTAAACCTGGAAGCTAAAGCTATCCGTGAAGTGGCAGAGAGAATAGATTCAAAAATTGAAGATGCTATTGAACTTCTTTTTAACTGCAAGGGAAAGGTTGTTCTTACTGGAATGGGGAAGGCTGGAATAATTGCTCGTAAAATTGCTGCCACTCTGGTAAGTACAGGTACTACAGCAATTTTTTTGCATGCTGCAGAAGGAATTCACGGCGATCTAGGTTTGCTTGATGATGAAGATGTCGTATTGGCTGTTTCTAATAGCGGGAATACAAATGAGCTGACTTCCATTATTCCCTACATCAAATTCCGCAAGATCCCAATAATTGCACTGACTGGAAATCTGAAATCTCAATTAGCAAATAATGCAACAATTACAATAGATTGTTTTGTTCCTAAGCAATATGAGCCATTTGGACTTGTTCCAACTTCCAGTACAACAGTTGCTTTAGCTGTGGGAGATGCGATTGCCGTAACCTTGCTCAAGCAGCGAAACTTCAATGAAAATGATTTTGCACAATTCCATCCTGGTGGTACGATAGGCAAAAAACTAATTGTTAAAGTTGAAGATTTAATGCATGTAGGAATTGAGAATCCAATTGTTGAAAGCAGTGTAAAAATGAATAAAGCCATTCTAGAAATGACCAGTAAGGGTTTAGGTTGTACGAGTGTTGTTGATGCAGATGGGGAACTAGTTGGTATAATAACTGATGGTGATCTACGTCGCATGATGGAAAAGGGGATGACCGATCTAAATGTGAATGTTACTGATGTTATGGTGAAGGATCCCAGATCAATGCATCCACAGGAACTTGCCGTTGATGCACTGACTTTTATGGAAGAGAATAAAATTACAATGCTACCTATTGTTGATGATACTAAGATTCCGGTTGGTATGCTTCATATGCATGATCTCATCAATGCGGGGGTTGTGGGATAACTTATCCTGCTGTCCTCTCTCTCAAAAGAGAAGGAACTTACCCAACTTCACACCTATTATCCTGAGTTTATCGAAGGATGGAGTTCTCTAAAAAGGCTACTTTCACACTTCGATTAATTCAGTGTGACATGAGATAGAAAAGTGAAAAAGGACAAAATAATGAATACTGCAATAATTTATATGTCTAAACACGATACAACACAGAAAATTGCTGAGATGCTCAAAGACAAACTTGGCAATGAAACAACATATCTCTTCAATTTAAAAACAACTGATTTAACTGATCTAGGAAAATTTGATGCAATTATAATTGGTGGTTCAATTCATGCAGGATCAATACAGAGTAAATTGAAGAAATTCATGAATAACAATTTAGCGGTTTTAAATAAGAAACGAATAGCTCTTTTCCTGGTTTGCATGGATAAAACTGAAAAACGTAAAACCCAATTTGAAAATGGTTTTCTGAATGTATTACGTGAAATATCTATAGCCAATGGTTTCATGGGTGGTGAATTTTGCTTTGATAAAATGAATTTTATTGAAAAAGCTATTATCAAAAAGATCTCTGGTAAATCCACAAATGTAAGTGAAATTGATTATGAAGCAATTGATGAATTTGTAAATAAATTGAGTAATTGAAGTACAGGATTAAAGCAAATATAATTATGCAAAAAAAGGAGTGTATTATGAAATCTATAATCAAAATTGTTATGATCCTATTAACAGTAATGTTTATTCTTAGTTGTAACGAAAGTAATGTGGTTGGTGCTGATGATGTATCTGTACTGGAAGATGCAAATTTTGAAATTACAGAATACTTATATACATCCACTGAATTAATAGTTAAGGGAACTGTGATCAATGACGGTGATGACACATTCTATCCACCCTGGTATATAGAAGCTGAATTTTATGCAGACAGCACATTTACTACTAAGTTTGGTGGCACA
>CAZSOM010000230.1:0-425 GCA_964608295.1 uncultured Candidatus Cloacimonadota bacterium | reverse complement strand
CTCTCTGGCAGCTTACCTATTCTTCAAGTTTGATCATTGAATCAGATTACCCAGATTTTGCAATTAAGAATTTACGGGCTTATATGGAAGAGTGATTTAAGTATATTATTCTTCGTTTATTATTTTTAAAATCAATTAATCAAAGATCTATGTGTTTTGATTCGCAAAGCCAAAGTATAAATGGCGGAGACGTAGGGATTGCTGATCCAAAGAAACACAGTTTCTTTTCTTGTCAGCGCTACCTCGTTGCTAAATCCTCGTAAACTCAAATTTAGATTCCAACTCGTGGTTGAAATCAACAAGAAGAAAGGGTTCAAATCAATCGATTTATTTCAATAAGAAATTTGTTTAAGTAATATAATAGTTCATTTTGTAAAACTGGCGGAGACGTAGGGATTCGAACCCTAGATACGTTGCCGCATACA
>CAZSOM010000229.1:0-3361 GCA_964608295.1 uncultured Candidatus Cloacimonadota bacterium | reverse complement strand
CACCTTGTGGAAATATGGGTTCCGTTGTTCGTTTAGATATTTATAAAAAGCTTAATAATATATCTTTATTTATAAATGTATATTCTCTAGATTCAACAGTCGCTGATAATTTTGAACTAGCAAAGATTGAAAAAAAATATAAAGAAATAATTGAATCTGATTTTACAAAATCAATAGCTACTTTAATCACACCATTAGATGCAGGTATAAATGGTGATTTTAAATGTCGTTGGAGCGAGACAAATATTGGTAACTTAATTACTGATTCTTTTCGTGCATATTATAATGCTGATATAGCATTTATTAATGGTGGTGGAATAAGATCAAATATTAATTCAAGTGAATTAACGATTAAAGATGCAATATCAATTCTACCATTTGAAAATACTGTTTGTCATATTGAACTTTCTGGAAGAAATATTATTAGTATTATTGAGAATGGATTAAGTTCTGTCGAACAAATAGGAGGTCAATTTCTTCAGATTTCAGGAGCAAGCTACGAATACGATTGGAAGGCAAAACCAGGGAATAGGCTAATTTCAGTCAAAGTTAGCGATAAACTTATAGATGTCGATAAAAAATATACTGTGGCTCTTCCAAGTTTTATTCTTTTTGGAGGAGATAATTTTCATATATTAAAAAACTGTAAAATTTTAGTTGGCGCAGATTCTGCACCCAAAGATGTTGAAGTATTTACTGAATATTGCAAAAGGTTGAAAATTTTAAATCCTAATATTGAGGGAAGAATTAAAATAAGAAATAAGTAAATACAAAACGAACATGTTCAGTGAGGTTAGCATAGAACAAAAAAGATTTTTAGGTTACGAATGTACCTTTGAAAAAAATTGCCTGTAACATCTGCCTCCACATTGAAACGTGGCAGGCAGTTCACATTATGGGCAAAAGTATTATTAATATTTTTGATTTGAATGGAATATTACTTTAATCACTGAAACTTTTTATTGTAGGAGAATTAAGATGAATAGAATTTCTCAAATTAGTGGTATCCTTGGAGTTATTACAGCTACCTCATTGATATTCTGGGGAGTTACAACTAAACTTTGGATTGAACCAAGAAATTTTGAAATTGAAAGATTGTCTAAAATAAACGAAGAATGTAATCAACAAATCATATTATTTAAAAATTTCAAAGAAGAAAGAGAGCAACTGATAAAACAAATAAATGATCTAAAAACAGATAATAACAACTTAAAAAATAATTATATTGATAAAGAAAAATATAATGAACTAAAAAACATGGTAAAAAATAAGACCGATTTAGAAAATCAATTAATAATCCTGGAAGAAACAAAACTAATAGACAGTAAGCTAATAGATGATCTACAAAATAAAATATTAATGTTCGAGAATCAAAATATAATTGCATCTCGCATAGATTCATTGACATCAAAAAAAGATTTCATTCTATCCTATATTGTTGAAGGTTACCAATACTTGGAAGAATTAAGATTAGAAAAGTTAGAGTATAATGAAGATTATGAAGAAGAATTTAATTTAAAAATTAGCATTTCGGAGGAAAAGGTTGTTTTCTTTCAAAAACAAGTTGATGAGCTTGATGAACAAATAAAAGTATTAATGTCAAAATTGTAGTTAATGAATTATAAAGAGGAGGAAAAAAATGTCTACAAAGTTAAAAATTGCTACTCACAAACCTGTTAAAATTGCTGAAAAAACACCTGCCGAAGGAATCTGGAAGGAAATACCTGAAAAATGGGCAACACTTGGAGTAGGTTATGCCAATTTGAATCCTAATCCCATACTAAAAATTGGATATGGTAACACTCCAAAAGAATCAAAGGATGATGCAATAAGAAAACTTGAAGAAATAAACATTTAATTCGTTATTACTATTGAGAATTGAAGTCCGATGATATTTATTAATCCATGATCCATGATAATAATAACTGCCCATAACAGGCGTATCGGCTGGTAGGTGTTGTCAGTGCTTTTGGTTTGAATCTTACGATTCAAACGGCTGGTCTGTTTGGGTTGGCGTGATCGTTCCGATCCCGCCGCATACGCAAAACATTAGCAGCTATAATCATATAGGAGTAATATTGTATGGATAACAGAAAAATAATTGCTGATATCATAAGTAAGCATATTGAGAATAGCCCATATCGAAATTTAATAAATGTTAGTGAAGATGATATTGATTATAATTTAAATAATCAATTTATAAACTGGAAAATAAATGTGATCGGCAAACATTTAAACTACAGTGTAAAATCTGAGGATAAAATTGCTGATTTGATAACAAAAGATTTAAAAATCGAAAGAAAAAATGACCGTGGTACTTTCTATCATTTTAAAAAACTCGAGCTTGCTTATAAAATATTAAAGAGCAAAGAATTACAGTTATCATCATTAAATTCTCACATAGGAAATGATTCTGCTGAATATACCGAATTCTTACAACGTTATAGTAATCCCACAACCGATCTTCAGTCTGCAATTAATGCAAAAAATGAGATATTTATATTATGTTTTACGAAGCATTTCAGAAATAATAAATTCTGGATGAATTATGCAAATGATGGATATGGAATATGTATGGGTTTCCAAATTGAGAAAGTAAATAATACTATAAGTGGAGTTTGAAGGAGAAAAAAATGATTAAAGCTGTATTTTTTGATATGAATGAAACCTTATTGGATTTAAGTAAACTTAAAAAAAAATTTGGTGAATATATTCAAAATGATTATGTAGTAAAATATTGGTTTACTAAATTATTACATACTTCGACAATTGTTGGAAGTATAGGTGAGTATAAAAACTTTTCTGAGTTGGCAGGTGTTGTTTTGGAAAATGTTTTTTTTGAAGAAGGTATTATACTTTCTGAAGAGACTAAAAAACAAATATTAGGAACTTTTAGAAGTTTAGATGTTTATGATGATGTACATGAGGCATTAAGATTATTGAATGAAAATGATATTAGAGTAATTCCTGTATCAAATTCTTCATTAGATATGATGAAAGATCAACTTACTAATAGCGGGATTATTAATTTAACGGACGCCTACTATTCCGTTGATAGTGTTGAACGCTACAAACCATTTAGTGAGATTTATGAATATGTGGCTAAAGAAGAAAACATAAATGTAGAGGAGATATTTATGGTAGCTACCCATGACTGGGATTTGTTTGGAGCAAAGAAAGTTGGATTAAACACAGCTTTTATTGAAAGAAAACGAATGATTTATAATCCAATATATGAGCAATCAGATATACACAGTGATAATCTAGTGGATTTGATTAAAATAATTATTAAGAGGAATTAGATAAGATTTTTTTTGTATATCAAAGAACAAAGAAGGAGAACTTATGAGTTATTTAAGTA
>CAZSOM010000228.1:0-3374 GCA_964608295.1 uncultured Candidatus Cloacimonadota bacterium | reverse complement strand
AAAGTATTATTCCCCGTTTTCCTAATTGATTGGCAACAAGCGAAGCAATTACAGATTTACCCAAACCTACAACATCGGCAATTATAACACCATTGTAGGTATCAATAATATTCAGAGCCTGATTCACTGCATCAGATTGATATGTATATTTTTCAAAATCGGTTTCCTCCAGAACTCTATCGAAAGAGGAATTAATCTTTTTACTTTCCAACAGATCAATATAAGTCTTAAGGATATATGCATAAGCTTCATATGGTGAAATCAAAGAAGATTGAGCTCGGTTTCGAAGGAAATCGATGATAACTTTCCTACCGTTTTCTGCTTCTGTTATCGGAACTGCTGATTTCCAAAGGTTATCGAAATATTCTGTTGCTTCAGAGAATCCATAATCTCGAATCTCAACATTAAATTCTTCCTGACGGTGCAAACCTGCTTTGGTTAGATTGCTACTTCCTGTGATGAATTGTCCGTTTGTGTTGAATAGGTCTTTGTATTTCTCATCTAATTGGAAAAGATAGATTTTGGCGTGATTAGGATTTAATGTTTTTCTAATTATCAAGCGTTTCTCTTCCAATAACTGAATGAAAAAATCTACTTGGTCGTAAAATTCCTCATTGTCCATTTCTGCATTATTAATAGCATAACCGAGTGATTTCATAAATCGAGTAAAATATTCTTCATCACTCAAGTTGTACTCATTGTTCTACATTTCGATAATACTAAAAAGATACTTGTTCACTTGCAAACCAACGAGAATTTTTAAAACTACTTTTTTATTTTCCTGAAGAGTTTTATAAATTTCCTTCCAACCAGAGAAATAGAAGAAACCAACTAAAAATTTAAGTTCATCACTGGCACTGATCAGTTTTTGTAAACGAACTTTTAATGATATGCTTTTGTCTGAATTTGTGATAAAATTATTAAGCATAATTATTCCTTATTTTCATAATTCTCATATTCCTCTTTGGTCAACCAAAATTCAGGATCAACTATCTTTACTTGTTCATAAGTAAACTCATAAAGTTTGTAAACCATAATATCTATTTTATCTTCGAGTTCTTTTGTGTCTTCATCAAGTTTCTTTTTTGAGATGATTTGATCGACAATGTTCTCAAAGGGTTTTTGTAATTCTGAAGATACGATTGGGATTGGTAATTCTTTGGCATCATCTGGATAGAAATGCAGGGACTCAGAAAGTAAATTTTAAAAATACCAATTTATAATATTAGAATTAAGTAAGCCCAATAAAAATTTATAATTATATTTTGATGATATTACAATATTGTCTTTCGTAAGATGCCGTTTAACTGTAATATGAGTTACATTTTTGAGTAAATTCCATTTAACACAATTTATCACAGTATGACTATTATAATATTTCTCTTTGTCAAAAGCAAATCTCAAACGATCTTTTACAACATTAATAAAAAAGATTTTTTCATTTTCGAACAAATCTGGAAACATGGGATTATAATGTTCTTTAGGTTTATAATCTAACCAACCATATTGAGTATATGAATAACGATCTATATTTTTACCTTCTGTAAATGGTTTATATCCATTTTTGAAAGTTTGATGGATATAATTCTTCTTGCCTAAATTTTTTGTTTTGTGGTTTAGTCTTGCCCCGTATGCAATTAGACAAATTTCATCTAAACGAATAGAATTCTTCCAGATTAGTGATTTTAATTTTAATGCTTGTGAAATATCTTTAGTTTCAAAGCGAGTATTATTCAATTCTGCGAACAGATTTTGATTCAAATAATTGACTTTAAATGAGTTATCAGTAAAATTGTTTTTTGATTTAGCAATTTTGATTACTGTTCTTTCTCTGTTTTTACACTTAACAACATTTAATATAACATTTTTTACATTAGCTGTTTCAAAAACAAAATATTTACTTGTATCCAAGATTTCTCTTACAAAATAATTTTCAATTAACATTTTTCGTGATAAACAACCGTAATTTTGATTTGTGAAGGGATAAGGTATAATATACGAAAACCCACCATTTAAAGTTAACATCTTCATAGTTGCTTCAATGAAAGCAATATAGATATCTGTTCTGCCTTTACAAGTTTTATAATTTTTAAAAAGATATTTTTTTATATTATTGTCCAAATTTTCGACATTTATATATGGTGGATTTCCGATCACAATATCAAAACCTTTTTTATGCGAAAACACTTCTGCAAAATAGATATTCCACAAAAAGAATTCTTTGGGTTTGCGTCCTTCGGTAAATGCTTTTAGATCTTTTTCTATTTGTTCGATATCATAACCGAGTCTTTTTGCAAGTTTTTGTTTTTCTGTAGTAATTGCTTCTTCTCTTTGTTTTGCGTTCGGTAATAAAGAATACTTTTCCTCAATTCTTCTTATTTGTGGAATGATCTTATCTTCTACAATTTTATAGATGCTTTTTTCTATTTCCTCTCGCAGTTCATCTTTCCTTTCTTTTTCAGACTCATTTTGATATTCGTTTTTCAGTTCTTCAAATTTATTAATCAGTTCTGTGTTTTCATTATCCATATCGAATAAACTATCTTCGGATTGTTTTTCAGGTTTATCCCATTCAATTTTTTCATCTACCAAGAGAGAAATGAAGAAACGGAGTTTAGCAATTTCCACAGCTATCTGCTGAATGTCTACTCCGTAAATACATTTTTCTATCAAGTAGAGTTTTCTGCCGTAATCAGCATTTTTCTCTTTGAATTGCTTTTCTATCTGCTCGATAAGTTTTCTCTGCATTATCGGATCATTAACAGCTTTTTTAACTCCGTTTATTTGAGACTTTTTCCAGAAAGTATTATCAGGGTCAATTTTAGAGAGAATGAAAACAAGTTTATTTAGTACAGCCATCGGAAATGCGCCGGAACCGACAGCGGGATCAACAACTCTGAGATCATCAATTAATTTAGTTATTTGTTTAGAAGTTCTTTCATCAAAAGGATTTTCGAAATTGTTAGATTTGATCAGTGAATCCAACTTAACTTCTAACTCTGTTTGAGTAGAAGTATCATTTTTAAGATGAGTGATGAAATATTGCTTTAAACTTTCATTGGTCATATAGTTAACAATTTCACGAGGTGTGTAAAAACTACCTGTAGCTTTTCTGGCTGTGGTAGCAGTTTCGGGATTGTAGCTTGCCAGCAGATTTTCAAAAATAGAGCCAAGCAGTTCAGGATCGAGAGCTACTTCAATGTCATCCGCTTCATTTTCATCAATTGTAAAATTGTAGTTTTTAAGTAGATTTATCAACCCTTCTACTTCATACTCTTTATTTTTCTTTCCATAAAATTTACTTATATCTTTTTTTTGGACTTCAGAGAAAAATAGGAAGTTTGGAACTACCGGTTGCTTTCCCTTTGTTGCAG
>CAZSOM010000227.1:0-3377 GCA_964608295.1 uncultured Candidatus Cloacimonadota bacterium | reverse complement strand
TCTCCATAAACTAGTGGACCAAGAATAGAGGACAAACGACCAGTTACTGAATAGAATCCAAAGAACTCAGCCATTTTTGCGTCTGGGGTGAGAAGAGCCAGCATAGTTCTACTACTGGACTGGCTGGAACCAATTGCAATCCCAGCCAACAATCCTATCAGATAAAACTCATTAATACTTCTACACATAAATGCCCAAATTACAACAACAATCCAGATTAAAAGCGATATTGTAATTGTTTTTTTTGCGCCGATCTTATCAAAAACATATCCAAAGACAAAAGCACCGATCATTGAGGTTACATTAGCGATTACGAAATAGTTGATCAGTTGTTTAGTGCTCATTCCGAACCTAGTTGCACCATAGATTGCAGCAAAACTGATCACTACGATAATTCCATCATTATATATAAAATAACTAATCATGAATTTCAGAAGTTCTCTGAAATTTTTAATATTCTTGGCAGTTGTTTTGATTCTTTTAATGGCAGTCTTGAAATAATTTGTTCTTTTTGATGTTTTTTTAATTTCCTTTAGCAAAACAAAAGTTGGAATTGCAAATATTCCAAAAAAAGCTGCAACTGTTGGGAATACCAAGCGTATCCAATGATTATGAACTAGCGGAAGTATAAGAAGTAAAGCGGTCAATCCTCCAATGTACCCAACTGCCCAGCCCCAGCCTGAAACCTTACCCATTTCTTCACGAGGTGCAATATCAGGCAGAAGTGCATTGTAGAAGACATTTCCACTATTAAAAGCAAAATTAGCAATAATGAAAAAAAACATACCTTTAAAAACATCTCCCTCATGAACAAAAAATAGAAGTGCTGTGAAAATAACGGTTAAATAACAATTGTAGAAAAGGAATTTCTTCTTTGCTCTTGAGAAATCTGCAACAGCTCCAAATATCGGTGCTGTTGCAGCAACCATCAACATGGAGATACTAATAGCTCTTCCCCAGAGCGCTGTTCCAAATTCACCCTGATTGACTACAACATCTTTAAAGTAAACGCTATAGATCACAGTTACGATTATGGTCGTAAATGATGAATTAGCGAAATCGTACATCATCCAACCAAAGATATTTTTAGTTAACTTCATATTCTCGCTGTATTTCTTGTTTTAAATGAATTTCAGGCAGGTCAAATGATCTATAATTTGCGATATTTGGAGTTGCTATGAAAATTTGATGTTTACCTTTTAGCAACTCATTTATTTTTTCAATTCTCTGTTGATCAAGATCTGCCAGAACATCGTCAAACATCAAGATTGGTGGATCTTCATCCTTGTCTTTAATAAGTTCTGTTTGAACTAACCGCATCGCAATAGCAATTGATCTTTTTTGCCCCTGTGAACTGAAATACCTGGATAAATGAGAATCAATAGAGATTTCGATATCATCCAAATGCGGTCCCGTAAGACTTCTCTGTTGATTCTTCTCTTGTTCTTCAATCCGAAGTATATGATCTATTAGATTTGTGAATATATCCTCATTATCATTTGGAAAAGAGAATTTATAGTTTATATTAAGTTTTTCTTTAGCACAACTTATGATTTCATAGTATTTTTCTAATAATGGCTTAAAATTAACCAAATAACTCAATCTGAGTTTGATGATATTTGTTCCAGTTTTAGCGAACTCTTCATCCCAAGCTCTTTTTTCCTTACTTGAATAATCGGTTTTAAATAAAGCGTTACGTTGTTTTAAGATCCGTTTATAATTTCTGAGAGCTTCGATATATTCGAAAGAGTATTGTGAAATTGCCTGATCAATAAAATTCCTACGAAAAACTGGTGAACCTGCAGCTATTTCAATATCATTAGGTGAGAAATACACAACTTTCAAATACTTATAAAGTTCACTTATACGAGCAATATTAACACTATTGATCTTGATTATTTTCTTAGATCTATCGGAAGCTGCTTCAAAGAAATGTAATTTGTTTTGGATTGAAAATTTAGCTTCAATACGAAAAAATGCTTTTGAGAATTTTATCAGTTCCAAGTCTCTACTGGTCTGAAATGATTTCCCAAAAGCAAAATATGATATTGATTCCAGAAGATTGGTTTTACCAATTCCATTGTCTCCAAGAATCAGTGCACCAACTGGATTAAATTCTATTTTAAAATTAGAATAATTACGAAAATTCTTTATTGATAGTGAAGATATCAGCAACCTAAACTAACCGAAGAGGCATTAACAAGAACCTGGCAGTGAATTCATCATTTACTTCTGTATTGAAGAATAAGGCCGGCTCATTTGATTTTCCCATTCTGATCTCGATTTCATCTGATTCTACAACAGTTAGAATTGCAATTAGATATCTATAATTGAAGGCTATTGTTATCGGTTCACCTGAATATTTAAAGTCTTCTAGTTTTTCGTTTGCCTCACCTTCTTCACGTTTAACACTGCTAATCGTGAGTATATTATCACCGATATCAAGTTTGACTTTGAAAGTCTCCTCAGAAGCCAGAAGTGATACTCTCTTCACTGCTTCCCGTAATTTCTTTTTATCGAGAATGAGTACGTTATTATTATTTGTAGGAATTGCTTTCGTATAATCAGGAAATCTTCCTTCAATAATATGAGTGAAAATTGTGTAGCTTCCATAAGCAAACATAACACGGTTTGATTCGATCAAAACCGAAATTTCAGGAAGATCATCAGTAATAACTTTCTCTAAAAATAGAAATCCCTTAGTTGGAATAATTTGCTCAACTGGTTGCGGAAGATCTATTTGCTTATTTAGTGTGAATTCTGCAATTTTTTTTCCGTCAGTTGCTACCATCAATTGTGAATCAGCAGCCATTTTCCAAAAAATTCCAGAAAATATTGGGCGATTTATTTCTGAAGAGACAGCAAAATGTGTATTGTCTATCATTTTCTTAAACATCTTTGCATCTAAAGTGATTACATTAGTTAAATCTTTTTGTGGCACAAGCGGAAACTGACTATACTCAGCACAAAGTAAACTAAAAGTAGATTTTTCGCAATGGATCTTCATTGTCTCTTCATCACTAACGAAATGAACCATAGATCCTGGTAAGGAATTTATGATATCATTAAGATTTTTTGCAGAAATTGCTACTTTACCACCTTCGGCAATATTTGCTTCAAATTCAACAATGACTGTAATCTCCAGATCTGTTGCTGTAAATTTTATTATATTGCTTTGCTCATCTGCTTCGATAAGATAATTGGTTAATATCGGCATTGTATTTTTACTAGGTACTATATTATAAAGATCTTGAATATGACCTTGTAAATCTATCTTTTCAATAGAAAATTTCATAACATCCTCTTTGTATTTTTTATATTTATTAACTTAATAAAAAATAGATAAAATAAAAGCAAGAGTTTTTTCTACTCTTGCT
>CAZSOM010000226.1:0-3379 GCA_964608295.1 uncultured Candidatus Cloacimonadota bacterium | reverse complement strand
TCAAGAAAACAAACCAGTCCGAGACAACTCTCGAACTGGTCGTATGAGATTATTTTAGCAGCAAACACTTCCTTATGGATACAGGTTTATCATTTACTTGCATTTTATAGAAGTATAAACCTGAACTTACTGATTTTCCTGAATCGTCATTTCCACTCCAACTAATTGAATAACTACCTGATACTTTGTATTCATTAATTAATGTTTTTATTCTCTGTCCTTTTATATTGTAAACATCAATAGAAACATTTGAATTATACTTTAAACTATAACTAATTGTTGTTGTTGGATTGAAAGGATTTGGATAGTTTTTGGATAATGAATTCACTAATATAGGTACTATTTCATTATCGTTTGAAGTGGATGAGATTGAAAAATCTTCATCAGATTCATCTTCTGTATAATTACCACCAGTATCAAAAGCAATAATTTTAATCCTACAATTAGATGAAAGAGTATTTGGTATTTCCCAAGAATATATACCATCATCAATTTCATTATCAGAAATCAAAGAATAGTTTGCACCACTATCTAAAGAAAGATAAATTTCAACGTGATCTACACTTCCAGTAGTACTCCAATAAATGTTTTGATTTGACCCTGCATTAAAAACTTCTTCTCCATTAGGAGAAATAACTATTACTGGAGCATCAGGACCAAAACAGTATAACCTACCATCATGAGAACCAACATAAACACACGAGTTAGCACCTATAGCTGGAGAACTTGTTATTTTATCACCAGTAAAAGCACTCCAGATTTCATCACCATTATTACCATTCAAACAGTAAAAAAGAGCATCATTAGAACCAAAATATACTTTGTTATCTGCATCAATAGCAGGTGAAGATTCAACATTGTCTCCTGTTTCAAAAGACCATACTAAATCACCTGATGAATCTAAACAATAAACATAATCATCATTACTCCCAAAGATGATATTTTCATTCATATCAATACTTGGGGAACTCTTTATGCTGTCAGCTGTAGAATAAAACCAATTAATTGTTCCATTTGAATTCATAGAATATAACTTACCACTGCAACTACCTATAAGAATCTTCCCAGTTTCTTCATTTATACAAGGAGAAGAAATTATACCACCTTGTAAAGTGGTAGACCAAGATTCAGATCCATCGGGATTAATGGCATATAACTTACCGGTATCAGAATCAATTGTTCCAATATATGTTATACCATCATTTGAAAGAGCTGGTGATGAAATTATATCTCCATCTAATCCTAAAACCCATCTATAAGAACCATCTGCATTAATACAATAAAGACTATCATTGGATGAACCAAAATATATCTCACCTTCTAATCCTATCGTAGGAGATGAATCTATTACACCTCCTATGTCTAACGACCACTTCAGATTTCCATCGGTGTAAAAAGCATTAAAAGAACCATCTGATGTACCGACATAAACTGTATTATTAATTGCCATAGCGGGTGTAGATAGAGAAGATGTAACAAAGGATTGCCAATTGATAGAACCACCTATGTTTAAAGATGTTAACCCATCTTCAGTAATAATACATATCGAACCATCAGGACCAATTATTGGAGAAGAGTCAATTGGGATTCCGCTATCATAAAACCATTTAATATCATTTGAAGAAACACCGAAATATGAACTTTTTCCAGTATGTTCAATGTTATTTTTAAACATGGGGTATTGACTACTAACTAAAATTGGGTATGGATTGGTTATAGCTTCTGCAATGTTAGAGATATCCGAAAATTCTCCAAAATCATTTGTTGATTTGATAGCAAAGTAATAATTAGTATTTACATTCAAACCATTACAAAAGTATTCCATTGTTTGCCCAACATAATCAGGACTTGGTTCATTTACGCATTGAGTTGCAGTATTCCAATTTCCTTCTGTGATTAATTCTGTTGAAAACCTTACATCAAATTCTTCAACAGGAAGTTCTTGCCCAAGCCCATTTTGAAAAGAAGGAGTACTCCAAGATAGTAATACAGTATTATATGTTTGATCAATAGCGAAAAGATCTGAAACAGCATTAGGTATTGTGGAAGGTCCCATTTCAACTTCATATGCTCCCATATCAGGTGCTGCTCCATAATATTGGTTCTGTTCAAGATCAATTATTTGTGTATTATTCCATTCAAAAAAAGCTGTTCCTGCATTAATGCAAGGTGAATTATCATCTAATGTATAATCTCCATTCGATGGATTATTAAAGCTGGGATTAGAATTTATATTGTTTTCAAGTCATTCTAAAGAACCAGTATCGTTAGTTTGAATGCTTCCTATTCCACCATCAATATCTGAATATGCAATTACGAAATTTGGATTAGCATTATTATAAAAAATTACTTCACCTGCATTGTCCCAAAATATTGTATTTAAAGCAATTACTGTAAACGGAGTTGATACCCCAGATCGTCCTAAATATAATCCACCCCCAGATCCATTATTTGCAATTGTTACATTATTCATAATCGTAAGATTGGAACAAAAAGGAATAAAGAGACCACTTCCATACTCATTTTCACTAGAAATAAGTGTATTATCCGTTATCTCAACATGGTCCAAAATTGCATTATATAAATAAGCACCACCTCCAGACGTGTCAAGATCATACTGGTAATTTTCATCAGAAACTACATTATTTGAAATTATTACGTTATGCATATAAGGTTGTGAACCATTATCACTATAAATCCCACCTCCTTGAGAAGCTGCATAATTATAAGATATTGTAGTATTTTCAATTGTTACATTAGAATCACTTAAATAAACACCTCCTCCAGAATTATATCCATTATAATAATCACTTGTTATGTTGTTAGATATTATAGTGTTTTCAATAATTGTATTAGAATAATAGCACAAAACTCCACCTCCACTACCATAGCCACTATTATTGCTAATATTTAGATTTATTAAATGAGGACTCGCCTGATAAATAAAAATCCCTTTAAAAAAATTTGTAACAGTGAATCCGTTAAGCTCAGAGTCCTCAGTTTCTCCATTTTCAAACCTGATTCCATAATCATTTAAGCTTCCATTAATTATACAATTGTTCCACCCATTCTCACTTTCTACAATAATTGCCTTTCCTAAAAAATTAATATTTTCATTGTATGTACCGTCAGCTACCAAAACAACATCTCCATCAACAGCAGCATCAATTCCTGCTTGGATAGTTGGTTGGTCACCAGGTACATTGATAATAACAGCTAATGCAAAACTACTACACAGTAAAATACTTAAAACCATTAAAACAACTTTTGATCTTTTCATCTTAACCTCCATTTTTTTTGTTTTTACTTTTCAATTCTTTATTACGATAGACCTATCACAGTTTTCTACTTTTACACAGTTGCTTGTAATGTTCTGCGT
>CAZSOM010000225.1:0-3386 GCA_964608295.1 uncultured Candidatus Cloacimonadota bacterium | reverse complement strand
ACGTGTAATTTTGATGTTTTTCTCTTCAAATTGTGATGCTAAAAAATTTATCGTGCTTTCACCTTCAGCAGAAGGATTTAAAGCTAAGATAATCTCATCAATTTCACCTGAATTTATTATCTTCTCTAATTTTGGAAAGTTGATTTCATCCGGTCCTATTCCGTCGAGTGGAGATAAAAGTTCATTCATAACGAAATATTTACCTTTGAATTCATGTAGATCTTCAATTAAATATGCGTCTTGAGTATTTTCTACAACACAGATCACATTGGATAGCCTTGTAGAATCATTACAAAATCTGCAAGGATCTGTTTCAGCCAGCATATTGCATATTGAACAATTCTTATAGCTCAGTATTGCTTTTTTGATCGAATCTGCTAAATTAATAGCATCAGATTTTTCTTTGCTAATTAAGTGTATGGCTAGGCGTTGAGCCGTTTTGTAACCAATCCCGGGAAGTTTTTGAAAATTTTTAACCAGTTCTTCTAAAAAACCATTAAACATAATTAAGTAATCCTGTTATGCATAGAATAATCGATCTTTACTAGAACATACCAGGTATTTTCAAACCACCTGTAAGTTTACCCATTTCTTCTTCACCAGTTTTGGATATTTTATCCTGAGCTTCATTAACGGCAGCTATGATGAGATCTTCTAACATTTCAATATCTTCTGGATCAACAACTTCTTTATCAATATTCAGAGAAACCAGTTGGTTTTTACCGTTCATTTGAACTTTAACCATTCCCCCACCGGAAGTACCTTCCACAATTTTAGTTGCTAGTTCTTCCTGAGCTTTCATCATCTCATCCTGCATTTTTTTTGCTTGTTTCATGAGATCTTTCATGCCTTTCTTTCCACCTGGAAACATATCTAATCCTCCATATTTATCTAATTATATTCAATAAATTTATTGTGACCTTTAAAGTCAAATTAATATTAAATATCAAAAACAATACAAAATAAAAAGCCCTGCATCAGCAGGGCTTAAAAAATAATTATAAGAACTAAAACTTGAATCCAAGCCCCATAGCAAAAGCAAGAATATCAATGCTATGTTTTCCCGGCATATTATGCATAGCCGCTGATACATTTCTTTCAGCACCGAAAAGGTATTCTGTTCCAAAATCAATATCAAAATTGCCAATATTGTAACCAAAACCACCAGTTAAAACAGAATAATTTCCTGATGGGAAAAGAACGGTTAATGTTTCATCCGGAGCTGGAGCTGGATCATAATACCAACCTGTACGAAGTGCAAGACATGGTTTAACTTTATATTCCATACCTAATCTAACTTGTGTTTTACTATCCCAATGAAGCACAAATTTATCATCACCAGTTGATCCCAATATTGCAGCCCATGTAACATCTTCAAATTCTGTACTAAGTTTATCTAAAGATTTCCAATGGCTCCATTGTAAATCAAAAGTTAATGTGAGCTTATCTGTTGGTGTGCAGGAAATACCACCAGCAATCCAAGTTGGCCAAGTTACTTCTCTATCAAAATCAGTTTCATCTGGAGCAGATAGAGACATAGACCCAGCAATCATTGGCATAGCTCCATTTTCAGCTGTCCCACTCATATCAACAGTAACTGGTGAACGATATGTGAAGCCAACTTCAACTATATCTGAAAATTTATACTTAGTTCCAAGTGTAACACCATAGCCTAATCCAGTTGAAGATTCTTCATATTGATAAGATGTATAGCCACCGGTTCCATCAGGAATATTTGCTGCAAATCGTTTAATATCGAACATTCCATAATAAACATTAGCAGCGATACCCAAAGACCAATCATTTGTTACTTGATATGCAAAAGCAGGAGATAGACTTACAACACCAATTTTTGACATCCATTCAATATCAGGATCACCAGCATAAACATCTGGAATAGCTGTGAAAGCTTGCAGATCTTTTCCTTCATACTCGGCACCCAACCCAGCAGGAACATAAATTCCTAATCCAAATGCCATATTGTCCATCGAAAAATTGGCAAACACATCAGGACTAAGATAATTATTCTTCACCAGATCAGCATCTACTCCAGCAGGATCATATTTATAATTACCAATAGGAATAACATCTGCACCTGAAATATTGATGCTATTGGCTTGACCAAGCAGTCCAGCAGGATTCCAATAAATTGCGGATCCATCATCGGCTAAACCGACAAAAGCTCCACCCATTCCTAAAGCCTTTGGACCAATACTATTTAAACTCAATCCATTAGCAAACATACTACTTGCTGCCATCAAAATAACTAGAAAAAAAATTCCTTTTTTCATCTACACTCCCTATAAAACTATTAAAATTAATTAACTACATAAAATTCTGAATTATAATTCAGATTTACCTTATTTTTGATATTAACACATCAAATACTAACATTATAATCAAACATCAAATGGTAAATTTTACTTCATAGTGTCAAGCAATTTAAACGTTTTGGATGATTAAAAGATTTATTAACATGACTAAAAAAATTACAGTTCCAGAATCAAATCATACACACGATTTTTGTTTAATCCAGTTTTTTCAGTGACTCTTTTAACTGCTGTTTTTTTTGCAATTCCATCGCTAATTTCTTCCATCAAAAGTTTCTTAACTTCCAAATCTGATAAAACAATTTTCTTTGACCCTTCTACAACTATCACAAACTCACCTTTTGTAATTATTAGTTCAGGATCTTCAATAATCTTCTCTAGCGTTGTACGATAATATGTTTCATAGATCTTGGAAATCTCTCTTACAACTACTATTCTTCTGTTTCCAAGATGATCAAAAAGAAATTGGAAAAATTTGTGTAATTTATGAGGAGATTCATAGAAAATTAATGTATTTTCATTATTTTTAATATTTCCAAACAACGTCTCTCGTGATTTATTTTTCTCCGGTAGAAAACCAATGAACTGGAATCTTTCACAATTCAATCCAGATGCAACCAGAGCAGGGATAAAAGCTGTTGCACCTGGCAATACTTCAAGCCGTAAACCAGATTTTATCACCTCTTCAATTATAATTCCTGATGGATCGGAAATACCTGGAGTTCCAGCATCTGAAATTATCGCAACATCTTCTCCATTCTCTAACTTACTAATTATAGTTTCAACGCGTTTGCGTTCATTGAATTTATGATAGCTAATCATTGGAGTATTTATATTGTAATGATTAAGAAGCTTCTTTGAATTCCTTGTATCCTCTGCACCAATAATTGCAACCTGCTTCAATACTTCAACTGCTCTGAAAGTCATATCCGACAGGTTCCCGATTGGAGTCGGAACTATATATAGAATTCCTTTTTTCTTCATGTCATATCCTGCTTTGATAAAGAAAGGAAGCCCCAGTTAATGGGGCTTCCAATTTATTTTAAGTCACAAAAT
>CAZSOM010000224.1:0-3400 GCA_964608295.1 uncultured Candidatus Cloacimonadota bacterium | reverse complement strand
CCATATCTTCGGCTGAATCAATTCCACTGGTTGAAATGTCAACGGAATTTGGTGGACCAGAGTGCACAACTATATTAGATTTTACTGAGCTAATTTCCTCTTCTAAACTATTATATGTATATGCCTTAAGTGCTGCTGGACCAGAATGCTCTCCACTACTCACAGAAACTATAGCATGACCATTAGTAGACATAATTGCTAATGAATCATTTCCAGGCATAAACACTTGATTATTTATATTAATTCCATTAGGACCATTAATGAATTTAAACCAAACCGTTTCAGGATAATCTATTAGATTACCATTCACATCATACAAGTTAACTTGAAATTCATATGATTCTTGACCACCAGTTCCTTGTACTTGAATCTCAACTTGCCCATTAAAAGCAAATTCTATTGAATAAACATCATCTGATGTAACAGATATTCCTGTAGAAGCTTGAGCAGAATCTGCAACAGCTTGAATCTGTGCATAACCAGCTGTAATACCAGGTGAAAAAATTGTTTCTGCTATACCAAGACTATCCGTATTATCAAATTCAATAATAGAGCCAAGATCTGTAGTAAATGAAACTCCTATTCCATTTTCGACAGCATTATGATACCTATCTTCAACCCGTGCAGTTATTAATACCTCTTCATTACTATTTGCTTGAATTTCTTCTACTTCTGGAAAGAGATACATATACTTAGGAGAACCAGGGTGAATATTGATAGTTTTAGTGTCAGAAATATTGTCAATGCTTGCTACAATCGTTGCTTCCCCTTTTTGTGAACCTGCATTAAAGTTTACTATTGAAATTCCATTTGATGTGTTAACCTGAGCCAGTGTACCCAAGTTTATCCCTTGTTCATCTAGGAAATAACCGATATTTGTCTCAAAAGTTATAATTGTACCATTAGGAACTTGACCAATGACATTATCGCTTATAGCTCTTATCTCTGTCACTTCATCAATGTTTAATTCTATTGAATTTATAACTAAATCTAAAGAAATAATTTCTGGAATTTCTTCTATTGTGACAACTACATAATCTGATTGATCACCTACAAACGCATTAATTGTTGCTATTCCAATTTCTCCTCGATCCCAAAAAGTAGTTTCTGCAACACCACTACTATCTGTAGTAACACTAGTTATTAAGTTACCTATATCAGATCTAAATCTAACTAACTCACCAGAAACATTAAAACCATACTCATCTTGTACAATTAAGCTAATTATTGAATAGGTTACATTATTATCTGCATATATGGTATCTGGAATTGCAATCATATCAATGATGTTATATACTGGAGTACCTTGTACATCTACTTGAGTTGTAACTGATTCTCCATTATATGTAGCAGTTATTGTAGCTGTCGTGATTTCACCTACATCGTTATACTTGACAATAGCTAAACCCTGATCATTTGTTATTGCACTTCCACCAATATTCCCATTACTACAACTGAAGTTTACTGTCTCTCCAGAGATTGGCACGTCATCTCCATCAACTATCTTTACTTCAATCTCTGAATACGTTTCTTCACTGTTATCTGCATAAATTGTATCCGGATTTGCAATAATATTATTGATGTAATATGGAGGAATAGCTTGTACATCTACTTGAGTTGTAACTGATTCTCCATTATATGTAGCAGTTATTGTAGCTGTCGTGATTTCACCTACATCGTTATACTTGACAATAGCTAAACCCTGATCATTTGTTATTGCACTTCCACCAATATTCCCATTACTACAACTGAAGTTTACTGTCTCTCCAGAGATTGGCACGTCATCTCCATCAACTATCTTTACTTCAATCTCTGAATACGTTTCTTCACTGTTATCTGCATAAATTGTATCCGGATTTGCAATAATTTCATTGATATGATATGATGGTAGTTCTAATAGTCTATCATCACAAGCTGTGAGAAATAGACCTACAGATATTACCATAACGGATATTAATAGAATCAATTTTGGATATTTCATTATTCCTCCATTTCCTGCTCATCATCAGAATCTTTTTCCATGATCAATCTCTTCTCAAGTTCTTCATCAACATCTATATTAACACTTTTATCAAATGTAACTACATGAGGTGTAATCTCTATAATAAGGTCTGTTTTTTCAAGTAGTTTTACTTTATGCTGGAATAATTTTCCTAGTAAAGGAATTGAACCAAGAAGTGGAACTTTGTTTACAGTTGTTGACATAGATGTGCTTAAAAGTCCACCAACAATGATCCTCTGTCCGTCAGGTACTGTTACAGTAGAAGTAACCTTTCTAACTTTAGTTCTTGGAATATATCCTCCAACCAATTCCATTACGGAACTTACTTCCGGCTCGATCTTAGTTGTGATCTGACCTTCGGAATTAACTGTTGGCTTAACCTTAAGCTTGATACCAACTTCTTCACGCTCAACCTGAATTTGTTTTTCATTATCTTCAGCAATATAAGGAACAACCTCGCCAATATGTATTTCAGCTTCTTCACCATTTAAGGCTGTAATCCTTGTATCTGTAAGAAGTTTTGCTGCATTGTTTTGTAATAACCAATCAATTGTAACATCAAAGGCTGTTAATTGACGGCTGAAATGACCTATATCATCAAAGTCTTCAATTCTTTAAAAATATTGATCTTCAGGAATCTGACCGAAAGGTGAAAGATCTCCATAAGGAGTGTCACCAGTGTCATCGGTGAAGTTGTAAGGTAAACCTGTACCAATCATACTTTTTGCATCTTCAGCAAGTATGGTTGTGAGTTTGTTTAATTTTGACCAGTCAATACCATATTTTTCAGCTTCGGAAACAGATATCTCAATCAATCTTGCCCGAATCTCGATCTGTTTTTGAGGAACATCAATTTCCTCAACTCTTTTGCTTATTTCAGCAAAAGTTTCTGGGTTAGCGCGAACAAGAATTGCATTCTGTCCTTCAATGGCTATTGATTCACCAGGCATAATTTTGAGAGCATTCACGATTTTGTTTACATCAACATAATTGAGATTAAGGACATAAGTTCGTTCACCAATTTCTTCTTCGATCCTGTTTCTCTCACCAACAATAAATGTCTTCTCACCAATTAAACGATAAGATAATCCAATGGATTTCACAACAAGTGCTAATGCTTGTTCGATTGGCACTTCCTTAATATGGATGGTGATCTTCTTCTCTTCAGCTTTTTCATCTTTAGCTTCTGTTTCCATCGCCAAAACGATATTACAGTCACTCAATCTTGCCATTGTTGAAATAATAGTTGCTACCGACGCATCTTCCGCATCCAAAGTAATCTTCTTATTTAAAAGATCTGAGCTTTCTGCCGCAAAAGCATTCACGGATAACAATATCATCACGGTTAATGACAATAAAAGTAATTTAATGTTATTGATTTTCATACATTCTCCTTTA
>CAZSOM010000223.1:0-3402 GCA_964608295.1 uncultured Candidatus Cloacimonadota bacterium | reverse complement strand
TTGTAATAGTAGCAAAACCTGTAATAAAAGAAACAACTCATTGGTACTTAGATCTACCAAAATTTGAAGAAGAATTAAAGGATTGGCTAAAAACCAAAACCTATTGGAAAGATAATGTTTTGAATTTCATTAACAATTTCCTGCACGATGGACTTTTAGAAAGAGCTATTACACGCGATACTGACTGGGGTGTACCAGTTCCATTAGAAGATGCAAATGGAAAAGTTCTTTACGTATGGTTTGATGCCCCAATTGGTTATGTATCTTCAACTATAGAATGGGCTGAGAAAATAGGTCAACCTGATAGATGGAAAGATTACTGGCTTGATCCCGAAACAAAATTGATTCACTTCATAGGGAAAGATAACATTATCTTCCATACAATATTCTTCCCATCCTTCTTGATGGAACAAGATAAGAAATATGTACTTCCTCATGACGTTCCAGCAAATGAATTCTTAAATCTTGAAGGACAGAAAATGAGTACCAGCAAGAATTGGACAGTTTGGGTGAATGATTTTCTAAAATACTTTGATGGTGAATATCTGCGTTATTATCTGGCATCAAATGCTCCTGAAACAAAAGACAGTGATTTCTATTGGAAAGAATTCCAGTTAGCTGTTAACACTGACCTGGCTAATGTTTTGGGTAACCTGGCAAATCGGGTTTTTGCCTTCAGTAAGAAATATTTTGATGGAATTATCAAAAAACCGAAAGAGTTTTCTGAACTATCCAAAAATGTTTTAAAGGAAGCTGATAAAAGCATTTCTGAAATTAAGAATTGCTACGAAACCTACCAAGTAAGAAAGGTTACGAAACTATGTATCGATATTGCCCGTTCAGGAAATAAGTATTTTGATGAAACTCAACCTTGGAAAGCCGTAAAGACTGACATGATGAAAGCTTCTGAGACTCTTTATGTTTGTGCTGAATTGCTTAGAAAGATCACAGTTGTTTTTTATCCAGTTATTCCAAAGAGGATCAAAAAACTTCGGAAAATGCTGGGTATAAAAACTGATTTTTGTTGGTTAGATGTTGATGAGAATATTTCTGAATACGAGATTTGTGAAATTGCTCCACTATTTAGAAAAATCGAAGATAAAGAAATCGAAGTTCAATTGGAAATATTGAAACAAGCTTCAACAAAGAATGAAATAAAAAAGTCAATAAAACATAAACCGCTGATTTCTTTTGAAGATTTTGAGAAACTTGAATTTAGAATAGTTAAGATTCTGGAAGCTGAAAAAATTCCAAAATCGAAAAAACTGTTAAAGCTTAAAGTCGATGTGGGAAATGGGGAAGAGCGTAGTGTTGTAGCGGGTATTTCAAAACATTATGATCCACCTGAATTGATTAACAAAAAAGTTCCAATGCTAATCAACTTAGAACCAAGAAAAGTGATGGGTATTGAATCACAGGCAATGATCTTAGCTGCAGATGATAATGGAACGCTTTCTATCTTGTATCCGGAGAAAGATACTGAACAAGGAAGTGAGATATCTTGATTAATATATTTTTCAAGGTTATAGTTTTTTTCTATAGATTTGGAGGTTACTATCAAAATGAATCTACATCATAAAGATGAATCTACAAGTTCATTTTATAATAGTAGCAATTTAATATTTGATCTACTTACTATCTTACTTGCTGTCATCGTTGGATTTAGTTTAATTAGAGTTTTTAACATTTCAAATTTTGTATTGAAATTATTAGGAAAAAGCGATCATAACTTTATAATAGAATTATTATTGATTTTCTTCCTATTTATAGTATGTTTAATTATTTTTATAATTAGAAGAAAGCGTGAATTAAATACATACTTTGATGAAAGTGTTCATGTTAATGAGGAAATACAACAATATGAGAAGAGATTTGAAAGTATAATTTATACTGTTCCTTCCATTGCTATCTATGCGATAAGTAAAGATCATACAATATCATATTGGAATCAAACCTGTACTAAAATGTTTGGATATACAAACAGCGAAGCAGTTGGGAAAAATGCAGGGGACTTACTTATTTCCGATAAAAACCGTGAAGATTTCAATTTTATTATTGATAAATCCTACAAAAGTAATGTGGGTGTGTTTCCAGGTGAAATGGAATATCTCCATAAAAATAGATATGTACTTCATATGTTAACCAGTTTTCACTGGCACGAATCCATAAATGGTAATAACGAATTATATAATCTTTCCATAGATAGAACGGAACTATTAAAGACTAAAGTAGATCTGGATAAATCAAATAAACGACTTCATACACTGGCAAGGACAGATCCTCTCACTCAACTTCCAAACCGTCGGGCTATCTTAGAAAAAATTGATTATGAAAAACTAAAATATGAACGTTCAAAACAAGTTTTCACTATTGCAATGATCGATTTAGATAATTTCAAAGACATTAACGATAAGTACGGACATGAATGTGGTGATTTCGTATTAAAACAAATCTCAAATTTGATGATCGATCTTGTGAGAAAGCAGGATATTGTAGGACGTTATGGTGGAGAAGAATTTATATTGCTTCTTCCACAAACCAATTCTCATGGTGCTTTACATGTTACACAACTTATTTTGGAACAGATAGCGAAATTCCCGATAACTTTCAAGGATAAGGAAATATCTTTAACCGTAACTATGGGCGTAAGTGATTATACTGATGAAAAAACTACAATCAATGATCTGATCAAAAGATCTGACAAAGCTATGAGGAAAGGTAAAGCTCAAGGTAAGAACAGAGTTGTAATTCTGTAAACTTATAAAGGAATCAAATGCCTGGATTAAAGAAAGAGCTTGGTTTATTGTCTGTTTTTAGTATTGCAGCCGGAGCTATGATCAGTTCAGGTCTATTTATTTTACCCGGTCTTGCTTATTTCAAATCTGGTCCTGCAGTAATTTTGGCATATCTTTTAGCTGGAATACTTGTACTTCCTTCCATGTTCAGTAAGGCGGAACTGGCTACAGCAATGCCAAAATCAGGTGGAGACTATTTCTTTATCAATCGCAGTATGGGAGCTGGTTTTGGAACGATAGCTGGCATATCAGCCTGGTTTACCCTGATATTACTATTTTCCAGATAAAAATAATAGCAGTATTTTTCTGTATCTTTTTTACAATAATTAATTTAAAAAGTACAAAGCACGCAGGAAGTTTGCAGGTCTTTATGGTAATGGGTTTGCTGATATTGCTTGTGTATTATGTAATTAAAGGCATTCCACATGTTGATAATAGACATTTTGATGTATTTATGAAAGGTGATCTCAAAACACTTTTTATGACTGCGGGATTGATCTTCGTCTCATATGGTGGACTTACAAAGATTGCTAGTGTGGCTGAGGAAGTTAAAAATCCTTCACGAAATATTCCCCTTGGAAGGATCTTGGCGTGTATTATCGTAACA
>CAZSOM010000222.1:1055-3407 GCA_964608295.1 uncultured Candidatus Cloacimonadota bacterium | reverse complement strand
GTGGGTAGATTTACTAAGCGTAGTGCAGATATGCTTTTTCATAAGAATGATCTTAACCTACTCGACAATCCACCATATTCAATTTCTCGCTCGCATTTTTCTATAACTAAAAAGAATGGAAATTATTATTTTATTGATCGAGGAAGTAAAATAGGTACCATCGTGAACGGTAAAAGAATCAATGATAACCACAAATGTACTAAAATGATATTGGATCAATCTAAAAATAAAATATTATTTGGTTATGAAAGTGATAAATTAGAATTCAGCATTGAAATTTTACAGATTCCTTAAAATTTATAGGAGGAGATTATGAAAAATATTGTTATGATCATTATAATTTTGTCATTTACACTGTTTTTATCAGCAGAGGAAATTTTGGTTTCTATCAAAAATCCTGATAACCAAATTCTAAAATGGGTAGAAGACCAAAATATTGAAATCACACGTTCACAAAAAAATGAACTACTTGATATTATCATAAATGAAAAGCAGTTAGTTTATCTCCAAAATAAGCAATATCAATTTGATATTCTCTCAACCGAAGAACAACGACTTCGAGATATTGCAGGTTATAGAAATTACGAAGAAGTAACAACCGAACTACAATTAATTGCTTCGACCTATCCCGCAATAACTCAATTGACTTCCCTTGGAAATTCAACCTGTCATGATTATTATCTGGAAGGTGATACCGATTATTCTGATTTTCAATTTGATGTATGGTGTTTGAAACTTTCTGACAACGTACAAGTTAACGAAGATGAACCAAATGTTTTTTTCGCAGCGGAAATTCACGCCAGGGAACCGATCAGCCTGGAAGTTGACATGCATATTCTGAACTACCTGGTTTCCAATTACGGAGTTATTGATAGTGTTACAGCCTGGATAGACAGCACTCAAATCTGGTTCATTCCCCTGATGAATCCTGATGGACATAAACTGGTAACTGAGGGTTGGCATACATATCATCGTAAAAATATGCTGGATAATAATGCCAACGGATTACCAGATTACAGTACTGCAGATGGTGTTGATCTGAACCGGAATTTTGGATATGTCTGGGGCAATAACGGAACCTCTAATGATCCAAATTCAAGTATATATCATGGACCTAATGAATGGTCAGAACAAGAATCTGTATTTGCCAGAGATTTAATTTATACTCATAAATTCTATGCTGGGATAACCTATCATTCTTATGGTCAATATGTTTTATATCCGCTTGGTCATCTGCCCGGAGCATGTTCTTATGATCATGAAATTATGGATGAACTTGCAGTTGATATGGCTGCAACTATTCCTCTCATCGGTGGTGGTGGATATTACACGTCAAGGCAGGCAGTTGATTTCGGTTACACCTGCCAGGGAACTATGGGTGATTGGGGGTATGCAGAACAAAGAATTTTCGCATATACAATTGAATTGGCAACCACATTTATCCCGCCGGAAATTCAGGTTAACCAAATTTGTGAAGATAATCTGCAAGCCGCTCTTATCATGTTAGACAGAGTAAATTATTCGACGGTTACGGGTTTGATCACTGACGGAAATGACGAACCACTTGTAGCAGAGGTTTATGTAACTGAGATAGATAGTGTAAGCGGAATGTCAAGTGTTGAACCGGTTCGAAGTGACAGCACTTTCGGTAGGTATTACAGGCTTCTTTTACCGGGAGAATATACATTTACTTTTTATAATTCTAATGATGAACAGATCATAGTAAATAATGTTCTTGTTTCTGAGAATTTTGTAACTAATTTAGACATTAATTTTAATGAAACTGAAACAGAAAATTTTCAATTGACGGTTGGAAATTTTCAATTGAGTAATTATCCAAACCCTTTTAGTTTAGAAACAACAATTTCTTTTTCATTAACTAACGAGAGCACCGAGGAAAATATTGAAATTACAATTTACAATATCAAGGGACAAAAAGTGAAACAGCTTGTCATCAATTCAGCCAATAACTTCTCAGCAGGTCATCACTCGATAGTGTGGGATGGAAAAGATTATAATGATAAACCTGTTTCCAATGGAATATATTTTTATCATATAAAAGCTGGGAACTTTATCAAAACAAAAAAAATGATCCTGTTACGATAAACCTGAAAAAACAACAAATGGAAATAGCCCTTGGAGAGAAGTTATATCAGATAATAAAAAAATCTTTATGATCAAAAGAATTTCTGCTGAATAAAAATTACTCGTTTTTCAGATAGGTTTTAATAGATAATTTTATAATTATGGAGTATAGTTTGAAATGAATACAATCTCTCAAAGTTTTATTTTACTATTTCAAATAGAATTACTTGAATCAGATTTTGAAGAATTTAAAATTCAAGATTGTAT
>CAZSOM010000222.1:0-1045 GCA_964608295.1 uncultured Candidatus Cloacimonadota bacterium | reverse complement strand
AGATAGTAAAAAGTTCTTTATGATCAAAAGAATTTCTGCTGAATGAATCGATTTAAAATAACTGGTACAAAAGCATAATAACTACTTTCTCATGTGAAACAACCTGATGATTGGTTTGGTCTGAATAAGACCATCAGCTTTTTCGATCAATCCATTTATCTATTATTACAGGTTTGTATTTTTCAAATTTATCTAAGATCTTTTTGGGATCAGTATCCACAATTATTGCTTCTCGATGTTCTTTTTTAACAAAGCGCATTTCAACAGACTTATCAAAGAACTTGATAAGCTCATCATAGTAGCCGTTCACATTGAGAAATCCACACGGTTTGGAACTATACCCGATCTGTGACCAAGTAAGCATTTCCAGTATCTCTTCAAAAGTTCCAAATCCACCTGGAAGAGCTATAAATCCATCCGATAGTTCAAACATCTTTGCTTTACGTTGATGCATGGTATCAGTAATGATAAGCTCTGTCAGGTTGGGATGTTGAACTCTATCCACGAATACTTTTGGCATAACACCAATAGTCTTAGCTCCATTTGCCAATGCACTCTTGGCAACGGCACCCATTAAACCAAGATTGGAAGCACCATAAACCAAACCTAAACCACGAGTTGCTATCTCCTCACCTAATTTACCGGCTATTTTTAAGAATTCAGGATCTGTTCCCGGACTTGATCCACAAAATACACAAATATTTTTCATCTAATATTCTTGATTATAAGGTTGAGGTATCTTTCCTTTAATATGATCAAGATATGTTTTTGCAATATGTTTACTGTGTTCTAGTTGAGCTTTAACAATATCTCCAATTGAGATCATACCAACCAATTCTGAATTCTCTAGAATAGGAAGATGCTTGATCCTGTTCTCAGTCATTATGCTCATTGCATATTGAACATCATCATTCTCTGAAGCTATGATAATATCCTCATAATGGGTCATAATATCTTTTATTTTAATATCTGAGAATCTTTCAACATATTTAAAACACTTTATTGCATCTTTTTCTGTCATTATGCCAGTAATCTCATTATTAGA
>CAZSOM010000221.1:0-3419 GCA_964608295.1 uncultured Candidatus Cloacimonadota bacterium | reverse complement strand
CACCGTTGTAATTCTCAATTAAAATTCTCAGTAGACGCTTATCCATATCATCCAATCCGGCAAAATCAACATCCAGCATTTTGAGAGCTTTGATGGCAATTTCCTGGGTAATAACTCCATCACCTTTTATCTGGGCATAATCTCGAACACGACGAAGCAGACGATTAGCAACACGTGGAGTTCCTCGGCTGCGTCGAGCCATCTCTTTTGTTCCTTCCTCATCCAAAGGGATATTTAGTAGTCCGGCAGAACGTTTTATGATGTGTTCAATACTTTTTACATCGTAATAATCTAAACGTAAAACCAACCCGAATCTAGCTCTCAAAGGAGATGTTAGTAATCCTGCTCTGGTTGTAGCGCCGATTAGGGTGAAGGGTTCTATATCGATAGAGAGTGAGCGAGCTGATGGGCCGCTATCAATGATTATTTCCATTTCAAAATCTTCAATTGCGGGATACATATATTCTTCAACTACATGATTCAACCTGTGAATCTCATCAATGAAGAAGACATCATTCCTTTGCAGGTTGGTTAATATTCCCGCCAGATCAGGTGCTTTTTCCAAGACCGGACCGGAACTTACCTTCATTTCCACACCAAGTTCATTAGAAATTATATGAGCCAGAGTTGTTTTTCCAAGTCCGGGAGGACCGTAAAAAAGGATATGATCAAGTGGTTCATTGCGTAATTTTGTGGCTTGACCGACAAATTCAGCCAATGTTTTTGGACGTAAACTACGGTCAAAATCTTTCTCTTCCGGTACATTAGCCGGATCAATAATTCTTTCTAACATCTATTCCTCTTTTACTTCCGTTTGTTTTTGAATGATCAATCCAAGAAAAAAAACTATAACTCCAATTCCCAGGATAATGACTGAAGATAAATAATGTGCCCCATATGAGTATCCCAAAAGACCAATTACAAGTTTAATTATACCAACCAGGAAAGCTAATGATCCGATCAATTTTATGTATTCGTATGTTTGGACCAAATTAATCTCCTGTAAATAATCTCTATTACCTTTAGCTGAAATTCACTTTTTAATGCAAGTGATTTTTCACCCTACATTTTAACTGCAATTGTGGCAGGACTCTTTCGTCCGATTATTGGACCGTCCAACACGGTAAATCCAGCATTTTTCATGTTGGCTCGAATCCATTTGGCGCAGCTATAAGTACTTAGTTTCGCACCTTTTTTCATTTTATTGTGTATTTTTTGGAAAATATCTTCACTCCACATTTCCGGTTGTTTTTTAGGTGAGAAAGGATCGAAGAAAACTCGGTCGAATAAATTATTCGGAAGCTGATCAATAGTTTGCAATGCATCTCCCAACAGAATTTTAATTCTATTGTTATTATTATCTGTAAATTCCAAACTATCAGCAAGATTTCTAAAAGGTTCATATTCAGTTTTTAGTAGGTCAGGAACATCAATATTCTTCATTGCTTCAATTATCTCAATATCATTTTCTAACGCTGTGATTTGTAAATTTTTATGACCTTTGCAGGCAGCAATTGAATTGTAACCAAGTCCGAAACAGAAATCCAGGATCTGCATTCCATCTTCAATTCCTAAGGCGTTTACATGTTTTTCAAATGCTTCTTCAATTGCACCGGAAATAGTGTGATAATGTTCACCTGCACTTTCATTATAGACTGTGAAAGAACCGTCTTTTGTTTTAACTAATTTCATTACATTTTTTCAATTAATATTTTCTTATAAATCTGAAAGATCGTTTCATTATAACATACTAAAATCACTTTTTTGATTGTGCGATGTTCCTTTAAATATCTTCTCACTTCCATAATGGCAATTCTCGCAGCTCTTTCAACCGGGAATCGATAAACACCACAACTGATAGCGGGGAAAGCAATTGAACTTACATGATGTTGTCTGGCAAGCTCCAGGGAGTTGAAATAGCAATTTGTTAACAATTTATCCTCTTTGGTTTTTCCACCATGCCAGACGGGACCTACAGTATGGATCACATATTTTGCTGTAAGGTTATAACCCTTGGTGATCTTGGCTTTTCCTGTTGCACAACCTCCTAATTTCCGGCATTCTCTCAGGAGTTCTACTCCTGCTGACAGGTGAATTGCTCTATCCACACCACCGCCACCAAGAAGAGTTGTATTGGCAGCATTCACGATTGCATCTACTTCAATTTTCGTAATATCACCTTTAACAACCTGAACTTGATCCATTAGTTTATCTTCGATCTTTTCAAGTATTTTAAGTGTTTCCAATCCAATCTTGGTTATTTGATATTTTTGATACGAGCTGCCTGGTTTATTTGGGAATTTGAAGTTAATGAGTTTGTGTGTTCTAAGCAAGGTTATTGCACGTTTAAAATTCCCTGATTTTCCCTTTCTGCCAATTTTATCAGCTATTTCTTTGATCGATGCTTCCTTAACAGAACAAGTAAGTAAAATTTGATGGTGAAGTTCAGTAAGATTCATTGGATCCCACTCTGGTTTGAGGGGATCCGTTAGTGCTGATATTTTATCAAAATCCAAATTAGGTGACTTACTTTTCATTTTCAAGTATCTATTAATTAAATTATTTGTAGAAGCATCATGAGAAGAAACTGATTTCGAGGAATCCAATTCCTGCAATATTTTTTTGGCAAGTTGTTTACCCAGCTCTACGCCCCACTGATCAAAACTGAATATATTCCAAATAACACCTTGAACAAATATTTTATGTTCATACATGGCAATCAGACTTCCCAGCGTTCTGGGAGTTAACTGTTTAAAAAGAATAGAATTTGTTGGTTTGTTTCCTTTAAAGATCTTGTAAGGAGCAAAAGTGTTTATTTGCTCTTCGGTCTTTCCCTCTTTTTTAAGTTCAGAAATTACTTCTTTTTCGGTTTTGCCGTTCATCAGTGCTTCCGTTTGAGCAAAGAAGTTTGAAAGTAGTATTTGGTGATGCTCTCCAATCGGATTATGAGAAACTACCGGAGCCAGAAAATCACAGGGAATCAATTTGGTTCCTTGATGGATCAATTGGTAAAAAGCATGTTGTCCATTTGTTCCTGGTTCACCCCAGATAATTTGTCCAGTTTGATAGTTAACTTCATTTCCAGAGCGGTCTACACTTTTGCCATTACTCTCCATATTCCCTTGCTGGAAATATGCTGGAAATCTATGTAGATATTGATCATAAGGCAAAATCGCTTCTGTTTCTACACCGAAAAAATTATTATACCAAATGCCGATAAGAGCTAAAATTACAGGAATATTTTCATCAAATGAAGCTTTCCTAAAATGAAGGTCCATGGCATGAGCACCTTCTAATAATTCTTCGAAATTATTAAACCCGATTGTGCAGGCAATAGAAAGTCCGATTGCACTCCAGAGTGAATATCTTCCTCCAACCCAATCCCAGAAACCAAACATATTTTCCGGATCAATTCCAAA
>CAZSOM010000220.1:0-3436 GCA_964608295.1 uncultured Candidatus Cloacimonadota bacterium | reverse complement strand
TAAATTCAAAATTATTTTTGAACAAATTATTAATACTTATCGTTCAAGAAGAATGATAAATTCATTAGAATGGAAACTTATGATCCCTGAAATATTTTTTAGATTTGATTCACGCAGAAAAAAATTTGGTAAGATTCAAACACATCCTGATATTCTCAAAAATAGAAAAATGATAAAAAATATATTTTAATTTTGTTTATTCAAAAATAATTAAGTTAATAGTAAAAGAATATAAAATTGATTTAACATTAGGAGGTTTATTTTGCAGTAATTATAATATCATTGTTACCTAATCTCTTATTTGGTTATTGCATAATAATATAGGCAGCATATAAATTAGTTTAATATAAATTATTTCAACAAGTAAATGAATGTTATTGTTGGTTTTTAAATAATTTTATTTTCTCATTACATTCAATAAATAATAAAAAGGAACTAAAAAAATGAATAAAGAAAAAGTTATTCTTGACATATCAATAAATATAAAAAAAATTAGGTTAGTTACAAAGTTAATTTATAATTTTGATTTAATTACAGGAAAAATATTATGAAAATTTTTGTTGGGAATATGACACGTGATGTAGGAAAGGAAACATTAAAAACGCTTTTTTCAGATTATGGAGAAGTTCTTGAAGTTACTGTCCTCATCGATAAGATCAATGGTGAATGGAAAGCTTTTGCCTTTGTTGATATGCCCAATGAAGATGAAGCATGGGAAGCTATTTCAACACTTGATAATAAAGAACATTTTGGACTTGTATTAAACGTTCATCAAGCTCGATTTCGTAATAAAGATAGACGAGGATCCCAAAGGCAAGGAGGAAGACGTCAATCAGATCTTCCAGAAATAAAAAAATAATTTGATAGAGGGAAAAATGCAGATTTATATTGGTAATTTTAATACGGATATATCTCAAGACCATTTAAAAAAGCGACTTGAAAAATATGGTATAGTTAAGTCGTTCAGAATCGAAAATAGAATGGCCCTTGCAGAAATGCCTTTTGAAGATGAAGCAGAGTCGGCAATATTGAACCTTGATAAATCACAGCTTGAAGGAATTGTTTTAAGTGTTCATAAAGCACGGTTTGGATCAACTGACAGAAGAAAAAGTGGTCGTATTGGTGGAAGACGTTCCCTAGACCCAAAGAGTTATACCAGCATGTTTTCCCGCAAAGAAATTTTCTTTGAATAAAAAAAATTAGATAAAAAAATAAACAGACATTTTAGTGCCTGCTTATTTTTTTCAATTAATTACTTTTTATATTTTCTGTTCAGCAATTTCTTTACCTGCTTTCATAGCATTTAAGTTCAAATTCACAACCTTCTCACCTTTTCGCCCGAATATTAAGTTGATTCCTTCTTCTAATTTTTCATAAGGTAGATTCAAAAAAGGTGATGCTGCGCCTAAAATTACCATATTCATGGAGCGAGTAGCTCCAAGATCTTTGGCAATCTTATCAGCATCAATGGCAACATGATTTTGTATTCCATTCACTACATTCATCAATTCATCATACTCGGGATAATTGGGTATATTCACAAAAGGTTTTGTATTGGTAATCAGCCATCCCTTCTCAGATAGATATGGCAGGTAACGCAAAGATTCCATAGGCTCTACACTGATTATCAGGTCTGCCCCACCATTTGGTATCAGATCAGAGTAAATGGGTTTGTCTGATATTCTAAGATGTGATTGAACATCGCCACCTCTTTGACTCATTCCATGAACTTCTGCTTGTTTCAAATATAGATTACTTTCGATCGCTGCAGTTCCTATGATCGCAGCAATAGATAGGATTCCCTGTCCACCAACTCCAGCAAGAATTATATCTCTTTTCATCGTAAACTCCTATTTTCTTTTCTTCTTAGCATAAACGTGAATACAAGGTCTGCGAGGGATAACAACAGAAACACCGTCGTAATCAATTTCTTCCTTGAATACTTTCACATTTTCTTCAAAATATTTTGAAAGAGGATTAATGACTCTGATGTGTTCTTCCTCTACTCCAATTCCGATACATATCTGTTCTATCCTACCATTAACTTGGGAATCCTGCATTCCCGTCATTGCTGTTATATCATTGTCTAATATTACTATTACAACATTTGACTTTTGAGTTACAGCATCCAAAAGGCCTGTTATGCCGGAATGACCAAAAGTTGAATCACCAATCACTGCTACAGAAGGAAAGAATCCAGCATCAGCAGCACCAACAGCCATTGTGATAGAAGCACCCATATCAATACATGTATCAATTGCGTTATGTGGTGGTAAATATCCCAAAGTGTAGCAACCAATATCCGAGAACACATGACCTTTGCCATGTTTTGACAGGGCTTCGCTAAGAGCTTTATAAGAATCTGCATGTGGACAGCCAAGACAAAGTGCGGGTGGTCTTCCAGCAACTACTTCTGGAATATCCTTACTTGCTAACTCAGGAAGTCCGAGAGCTTTTCTAACTTTCTTAGGATTTAACTCACCATCTCTTTCTAAGGTTCCATCCAAACGACCATGAATTTTCTTGTTCCCTAAAAATCCTTTTAACATCTCTTCAACGATCGGCATACCTTCTTCTAATACAAGTATTTCATCACATTCATCAATGATCTTAGTAATCTGTTTTCGAGGTAAAGGATATTGCCCAATTTTTAAAATTGGATAACTGCAACCTTCAAAATTTTCCATCAAGTAATTATATGCTAAACCACAAGTAATAATGCCTTTGCTTTTATCTGAACCCTCAATATATTTATTGAATTGTGAATTTTCAGATTCTCTTTCCAGATCTTCTTGAATTTCTAATAAATGTTTATATTTTTTTCTGGCAAAGGCTGGAAGTAACATAAATTGACCTTTAATTTCCGGTAAATGCATCTTGTTTTCAGCTAAAACTTCACTTCGAACTACACCAGATCTAGAATGAGCTAACCTGGTAGTAACTCTCATTAAAACAGGAAGATGATACTTTTCTGAAATTTCATATGCTAACTTGGGCATATCATACGCTTCTTGCTGATCACATGGTTCAAAGGCTGGTATCAAAGCAAACTTTGCATAAAATCTCGAATCTTGTTCGTTTTGTGAAGAGTGCATCGACGGGTCATCGGCGACTGCTATAATCACGCCACCATTTGCTCCAGTTAAAGCCGAATTCATATAAGCATCAGCTGCCACATTAAGTCCAACATGCTTCATTGTAACAATTGTTCTTTTACCTGCATATGACATGCCAAGTGCTTCTTCCATCGCTGTTTTTTCGTTCGTAGACCAAGTTCGATGAACATTTCTCTCTTTAGCTTCAGGATTGTGTTGAATATATTCCATTATCTCCGTAGAAGGAGTTCCGGGATAGCCATATGCACCTGACAATCCCGCATCAAGAGCACCTTGTCCAATAGCTTCATTACCTAAAAGTAGTAACTTCTTCATAATTA
>CAZSOM010000219.1:0-3445 GCA_964608295.1 uncultured Candidatus Cloacimonadota bacterium | reverse complement strand
GAATAAAAATGGCATTTTCACCTCTCCTCCTTGATTTTCTCAAAGATAATTTTTATTTTCTTATCAATCTCTGCAAACGTCTTTTTATAATACTTAAGAGCTTTTCCAATTGGATCTGCAATATCTTTATTTTTTCCTGCATATTCGGAAAACGTATAAACTTTGGAAGCAGAGGTGGGATAAAGCTGTAAGATCTTTTCTTTATGTTTCTTCGTCATAGTTAGAACTAACCAGCTTTTCCTCAATACTTTATCATTTAACAAAGTTGAAACATGGGCAGATGCATCAATTCCATTTAAAGCAAGCACCTTTTCTGAATTCTTTGAAATTGGCATTCCGTCTTCTATGAAACCTGCTGAGGCTGCACTAAAATTTAGACCATCTTCAATAATTATTTTTTTTGCCAGATATTCTGCCAGAGGACTACGACAAGTGTTACCGGTACAAACAAACAAGATCTGAGGTGATTTAAAACTTGATTCTAACTCAGGAAACGGAATACTTCCTTCCCTAATTAAATCTAATTTTGAATTTGAAAAACTTATAATAGTTGATGGTGAATTGTTGGATGTTTTTTGATATTTAGGCAAAATTGCAAAATCAAACCAGCCGTCAAATCGTCCTAAAATCTCATTCAGATTTTGAACCGGTTTTTCACCTGATTCATTTACGCTCGTACTAATTATTGGTTCATTAAACTTTTCAATAAATTCTCTCAGCAATTTATCTGTTGGAATTCTAAAAGCGACTTTACCATTTTGGGAAATATGCTCAAATTTTGGATCTGAGACTTCCAATAAAACCGACAACTCACCGGGCCAATATTGTTGTAACACTCGTTTAATTCCTAATGATAATTTTACATTATACTTCTTTAACCAGTCAGTATGTGGGATGAGAACGATGTAACCTTTATTAGATTTACGCTTTTTCAGAGAATTGATCTTTTCAAGAGCCTCATGCTTAAATGCCGAACAGCCAATTCCAAACATACTACCGGTGTAGTGTAAGAAAGTTTCTTTCTGAGTGAATTTACGATTAAAAAGCTGATGAAAAATTTTCATTATTCCAGATAGTCCATTGGATTTACGGGAGTTCCTCTTCTCCTTAACTCGAAATGAACACTGGGAACTTCTGTGGAACCGGTCATACCCGATAGTGCAATGATCTGATTCCTGGTTATTGCATCTCCTTTAGAGACCAGCAGTTTGCTATTGTGCGAATAAAGAGTATGAAAACCATTCTGATGATCAATCACGATGAGTTTTCCTGCTCCATTGTACCATTCAGCAAAGGCGATCACACCAGCATCAACAGCCACAATATCCGAACCAACTGCTAAACCGATGTCAATTCCATTGTTGAGCAGACTTACTTTATACAGATCACTTTTCTGTTCACCATATTGTTTTAGGATCGCTCCTTTTGCAGGCCAGATCAATTTGGGAGTTGAAAACTGAAATGTATAATGATCGGTAACTACATCTGCCTGTAATTTTGAGATCAACTCATCCATTGCTGCAGCTTGTGACTTCAATGCGTCAACTCTCTGTTTTGCTTCCTTGTTTTCCTGTTCATAAGTGGAAAGTTTCTTATTCAAGGTGGCAACTTCGCTGGAATACTTCTTCTTCTTCTTATCAGTAACAATTCTCGTCCAGATCAGATCTTCATAAATTTTTGTACCCTTCTTCTTCTTTTTCTCCAATCCTTCTTTTTCACCATCGCGCGATTTAATTTCAGCAGTTGTTTGTTGGATAAAGGAACTTAAGAGTCTTGTATCCATCTTTTTTTCAGGATAGATCGTGCTGAGATAATGTGCCAGACAAAGTTTATTGAATTCCAGTTCACAAAGATCATGCAGTTCACTCAACTCTTGGTTTGTTAAATCAAGCTCATTCATTGTAACGTCTAATTTCTTCTTTGCTTTACTTTCAGATTTTTTTAAACTTTTTATCTTCTTCTCAGCTTTATTTTTTTTGGATTTTGCGGAACTAATATCTTCTTTTGTGTTTTGCGTTTTGTGTTCAACTTCCTCGATCAGTTTATTCTCTTCTTCAATTTTTTTATTAAGTTTATCTAACTGCTGTTTTTTTTCATCGAGATTTTGAGCAAACAAAACAATGCTCATTAGCAAACATAATCCAACTAATTTTATTTTTAACATTTCATCCTAGCTATCCATTCAATTTTCTTCTGGATTAGTTTCCGATTGAACGGTTTTGTGTCAAGTAGAGAGAAAGAGGAATATGGGGATTAGGGATTTGGGATTGGTGATTGGTAAATCAGCGATTTTTTTCGTTTGACAGCTAATAAATGTATTTCCAAATTCGATTTTGATTTTATTAATTAGTTTGTAACATTTAATACTTAGGAAAGAAGATTTTTAAAAAAAAGTTTGGGACTACATTCATTAGCTCCAACATAGTAAAGGTAGAAGTCAATGGAAAATCAAGAAAGTACACATATAATTTTTGATGGAAAATAAATTAGGATTTCAAAAAATCTTAGAGAAGTCTTTAGTTTTCTTTCAGATGTAAGTAAAGAAATCGAAGATCTATTGAGTCTTGAGGAAAAAATAATTATTATTCAAAAAGGTTACAATGATCTATTAGATTTTAGTACAACCCTTTTGAAAATTGTTGAGCAAAATAATCTCGAATTTAATACAAGTTTAACAATGAAGAATATAGAAAGTAATTTAAAACTTTTTCAAGATTTCCGTTATCCAATCAGATCAACAATCATTGCGTTGTTCTCATACATTGAAGTATTGTATTGTATAGATTTAGCTTATCAAAATTCGAAAAGTGCTCCAGTAGAGATATTAAAACTTTCAAATGATAAAAGTGTAAAAAAATTTATAACTAATTATATTCTAAATGACAATAATAACTTTTACAAAGCGAATAAACAAAGGTTCTCCAAGATTACATCAAAAAATTTAAGACAATTAAGAAACCTCTTAGTTCATTTCTTCTCAACAAATGCTGAAATCTCAATACACCCAACAAATTTTGAAGAGAAAGCCCGAATAATTGAATCTGAACTTGAGAAAAGAGGACCAAGTAATTTTATATTTCTTTCTTCTAATGACTTATACAACTTAATCAAAGACTCTTCTGCATTAATGCTTAATGAATGGACAAACGATTTCCAGAGTATGCCAGAGCAATTCAAGAAGAAGATATTTTGCGTAAAGAAGTTAATATCTGACATTGGCTCCATTATGATTCCTGATTCTGCGATAAAATTAAAAAAAAGTGATTAATAAAAGTATCTCGGAGCTAACAAGCGTGTCAGTTTTATTTCCCAGCACACGTAGAACATAATCAACCTTCTGCTTCTGTTCGTTTTTGCCTGCCTTGGCGTAGCTTTAGCGAAGACAGGTTCGTTACTAATTTTTCTTTTTATCTCTTACTCCCAATCAAGTAATCTCTTTTCACCT
>CAZSOM010000218.1:0-3460 GCA_964608295.1 uncultured Candidatus Cloacimonadota bacterium | reverse complement strand
AGGTATTCACATATCCTTTTGCAGATTGTATTTTTGCTGCATTTGCTTCACGCAGCTCTGGACTGAAATAAGAGAACTCGCTGGCAAACCTGACTATCGTGAATTTGTCTTTAGGCTTCAGCAGATCCATACACAGTTTCAATCCTTCTTTTGCTTGTCCGATAGATGAACCTCGCATCGAACCACTTGTATCAATCAAAAAGATAACATCTCTTGGTACTGATTTCTGTTTAAGTTTCTTAGTAGGTGGAAAAACTGTAGTCATCCCGTAAGAATTGTTACCTCTTATTGAGCTGAGATTGGTGATCTGCGGAGAATTATCGGACTTCAGTTTCAGCTTAATATTAAAATCACAATCTGGAATCGTGGCTCCATCTGCCAGCCTTACATTGAATTTTTGGGGTGCACGTTCCTGCACCTTTATCGAATGAGTAGATGAAGTTATCTCACGTAAAGGAAGTCCGTTTACATCCACATTTATCGAGAGAAAATGTTCATTAACAGTATTCGTATGTAATAGTGGTGGATTCAATTCTTGTGCATCTTTTACATCGGAAGTGATTTTTGCGTTGGAATTTACATCGGGACTTATAGAATAAGGAATGTACCTCTGCCCTACAACCATCGGGAAATTAACTTCATATTCACCCACTTTATACTGCATCTTCTCAATGTATGAGAAACTGACTTCAACAGATTCACCGGGATGAAAATTCGCTACGGAAGTTTTAAAAATGTTGTCTCTGGTCTGCTCAAGGAGTGCAGTTTTCCGCCCTTCCTGTTTTGCTTTTGTATAGGTTCGTTTTGCAGCTTTCTTTTCCTGAACTTCGCTGCTGATGATCCTGTTACCCACCCTTAGTTCCATATCTGTAACTGTTGCATTGGAAGGAAGAGGATAAATGTAGATAGCTTCCAAAGTGTATTTCGTATCGTTCGTATAAGTTTGCGTTACGTTTGCCTGCACAATGCCTGAAGTAACATCAATATCTACATCGGTTTTCTTCAAAGGAAGGATCAATTTCTTTCCATTATCTACAGAAGCGTACAGCACTCCACCTCTAGCAGGAACATCATCTGCTTTTACTATAAACTTTTCTTTCTTGGGAATGTTTGGAAGAGGTTTTTTTGGCTTCGGTTTCTGCACAACTTCCGTTACCGGTTCTTTCACTACTTCTACAGCCTTCTTAACTTCTTCTTTCTTACTGCAATTGAACTGCAGAAACAGTGAGATGGTTATCGCCAGTATCAATATCAGCTTTTTCATCTCATACTCCTTTTAGTTAACTTTCAGTACAAGATAGTCAGAGATATCCAGGATCTGATCTTTCACTTTTTCACCCATCTCTTTAGCTTCTTTCTTGGAGAAAACACCGTCCAATCGAAGTCTGAAATATACACATCCACTACTTTCTCTTTTGGAAACCATGGAGTGATAGCCTAATTCTTCTAATTTCTTGATGCTGTTATCCAAGAAGCTTTTGTCCTTTACACAGGACAGCTGAACAACATATTTATTGGGAGTTATCTGTGGATCAGTTTCTTCAACATGAATTGAATCTATTTCCGGCTTTTTCATTTTCAGCATCTCTAATTTGTATGCTTGAGGATCTTCGCGTCTCAAACGCTCGATAGTTGTTAAAGATTTTGGGATCTCTGCTTTTGTAAAAGCTATTTCATTTATTACTTCTTGGGAATTTTCTGTTAATTTTTCATCTTCATAAGCACTCAATTCTTGTTTTGCACATCCTCCAATAATGAAGAACATTGCCAATACGAGTGTGATAATTATAATCTTTTTCATCTTAATCTCCCTTTAAAGAATCGGCTTGCTTGCAAACGATTCTCGGTTGTTTTTTATTTGTATTTTCATTTCTCTTGTTACTAAATAACCGGTTCATCCTAATTTACCTTTTGTACCCAATAACCGGTTACAGTCGGGATTCTACTGACGATCTCTTTTCCGATATTATTAGCATCGGTGAGTGTAAAAATATCTCGATGTCTTAACCGGTATTGCATTTCACCATTCATTTCTTTAGTCATGATTTTGCATTTGAAACCTTTCTTAAGCAGGTTATTTTTCTTTTCCATCACAGCTTTAAGGTTTTTGGAAGATAGCAGTTGTACTTCATATTGCTTTTTCTCATTCTTCTTTGTTGGAACGTTCTATGGTTTTTTAATCATTTTGGTTTCAGGAATAATTTCATCAGCTTCATTGATAGTCTCTTCTGTTTGAATTACCGTTCCTTCAGGTTCATTGATTTTTCCTTTGCATCCTTCAGTTAGCATTAATACAGATACTGACATGATGATAATGAATATTAATGTTTTCATTCACTCCTCCTTAGTTCTTTGTAAGATCAGGATTTTCAGTTTCAATAGTTGGCAGGTTCTTTTTCATCTTGCGTGTTCCGAACTTAGAGATGAAACCTGTGAAATCAGTTTCATTCTGTTCCAGCATACTTTCCAACACTAATAGATTACAGCTTAAAACATTCAATTTTGCTGCTTGTTCTTTTTTTAATGTGTTGATAGTATTTTGCAGTGAAATTAACTGTTCATAATGTCCTACTGTATTTTGTTCATTCTCAGTTTCTATAAAGCTTACATTCTGAGTCAGTTTTTTCATATCGACGTTCACTAAATTGTTTTCCGCTTTCAGTTTCATCAACGAATTTTGGTAATTTGCGATAGTTACATGGAATTCATTTACATTGTTTACTAATGCCTGTTGCAATTCCTGCAACAAGTCGATCCTTTTACTTACGCTTTCATTGTAATTACCCAATTTCACGAATTGGTTCTCCTGTTTCGTTCGCTCTGCCTTTAGATGATAATGCAAACCTGCACTAAGAGTAACAATAATTAGTATGATCACAATGATGAGCGACGAGTTTAAATTTGTCCGTAACATAAGCCCTCCTTTGTTTAGCTTTCGCAATAACTAATTAGCAAAGGTTGTGCCAAACAGAATTCATGGGACAGAGATAGCTCTTAACTAATTTTATATATAAAGGTTATATTCTATTTTGTTTAATTAATACATATTTTAATTTTTTATCATATTATAACATTCATAGTTTTTGGTACTCATATATTGGATTATTGGTCATAATTTTATCACCATAAAGAAATCTACAAATATTTTATAATTGACTTGATAATTTGAAATGAACAAATTTGTATGAGCAATATTGAGGAAAGATTGATAGAAGTGAAGTAAATGAAGAAGTTATGATGAACCTTTTTAGTGGGCACAGCGTAAATATGTTATGCCTATTTTTGAGATATAATAGTGATTAATCAAACGATAATTTATAGCTTGAATCATGATATAAGATTTTCAACAGAAAATATTGTGTATATAAGGATTAAAATATGGCAAAATTTATAATCAAAAAAGTTCCGTTAAATTGGTTTAAGTACGATTCAATGTTTTCAATTGAACTTCTAACTACAT
>CAZSOM010000217.1:0-3501 GCA_964608295.1 uncultured Candidatus Cloacimonadota bacterium | reverse complement strand
TGAAAAATTATCTGTTATTTCATTTTTATCTTCAAATAAATAATCGTAATCATTTTCATATGGTTTAAATGTTCTCAACTTTCGCCTAAAAAAAAGTTTCAATTGTTCAATAGAAAATTCTGTTATTAAGTTATGTACAGTGCTCACATTAATTTCCTTAATTTATTATTTTCAGCTTCTAATCATTGATGAAAATTAAAAAACATGAATAGATTGAATATTAAGATTTTAATGTCAAGAACAATGGTATTTGATAGTGTGAAATAAAATAGATAACTTTAACATGGTAATTTGAGCTTTATCCAAAGCAATTCATTAATTTTTTCTACTATTCAGAAGCTTATTTTGTTATTGTGTTATCTATCGATCCATAATTTCTAATGAAATAAAACCATCTAAATTTCTTATTTAATTTTTTTTAATAAAAATCTCCGAAAGTTTCTCTGTGGTTATTTGTAATGGTGTTCTAGCATTTGGAATGAAACTTAACGGTGTTGTCATGAAGTAAACAAACCTAACATTAAAATATCAAACATTTCTTTTAGAACATAACAAAAACCAATCACTTATATTACATATAATATTATAATAATAAAAGAAATACCATTAATTTAACGTTACGAACAGTTAACAAAAAAAGTATTTGGCAATATAAAACACTTATGGACTTATTGCAAATGAGTTTGCAGTTTCATTTAGAATATTTATGTGAAGTTTGCTGAAAAAATTTTCCAAAAACGTAATAAAGTCTGCAGAGAATTTGTTACGAAAAATCAACAAATAAAAGAATCCTCCACCAGCGGAGGATTCTTTAGCTAAACATAAAATAAAGTTTAGCCCGTATATTTTCCTTGAACATAGTCTGATAAATATTTAATTTGTGATTTTGAATCTTTTAGTAGGGTACGGATTATATCTCTAACCGATGTAAGGCAAACCAACTTTCCTTCCTCATCAATTAAGGGAATATGACGGATATTTGTCTCATTCATCATACCCATCAAAGATTCTACAGTATCTTCAGGATTACCAACTACAAGTTTTTCTTTTGGTGTCATAATTTCACTCACCTTAACGTGATGAATTTCATTGCTAATATTTGTGATTCCGAGCTTCTTAAGAACATCCCGCTCGGATAGAATTCCTAAAATATCAGTGTTTTCCATTACAATTAAACAGCCTATCTTATGCTTATTTAACTGATAAACAGCATCCTTAATTGTAGCGTCAGGTGCTATTGTGATAATATGCTCTTTCAATTTGCATACATCAATTAATCTCCTGTTCATAATCACTCCTAAATTATCAATCTTATGTAACTTCCAACGTAAAAATAGTTGCTCTATTCTATACTGTCAAATTCTTTATTGAAATCTATAATATTGTTTTTGATTATAACCATTTTCCTATTGAAAACAAATTGTGATCCAGAAAAAAGTTTATGATGAATACAATTTAATTGACTTATTTTAAAAGTATTACTTATCTTGTTTTAGTTTGAAATTTATTGTAAAATATAACGGAGGAGAAGTATGCAAAGGTTTATTACTATATTATTAATTTTTTCTTTTCTCTTTTTCCTGATTTCACCAGTAAAAGCAATTGAAAAATTCTATACTTATTACGATAAAGGCATTAAGTTTATGGAAAAAGGTCAATGGCAAAGAGCAATTGAAGAACTAAAAAGCGCCATTTCACTAGAGTTTGAGGATGCTAAAAAAAAGAGAACTTATGGAACTAGATTCATTCAATATTTTCCTCATAGAGATATAGGAATCTGTTATTTCAATTTAGACGAACATGGTGATGCTATGGGTGAACTTCAACTTTCTTATGCCTATAAAAAGAACAAAAAGACGAAACTATATATTGATAAATTGAGCTATAGTGGTGAGGAGCTCGATCTTAAGGATGATCTGGTCAAAAAGAAAGATCAGCAGAAAGAACAGGAAGAACTTACCAGACGTCAACGAGAGATGGAAGAACAGCGTATAAAAGAAGAAGAGATAGCACTTAAGCAAGAAGAGATCGAAGCAGAAAAGATAAAACTGGCAAATGAGAAAAAGATCAAAGACAAAAAGGAATTAGAAAAAATAGAGATGGAGATTGCTCGAAAGAATAGAGAATTACAAGAAGAACAAGCTAAACTCAAAAAACTCAAAGAAAAAAAAAGCGGAGTTAGTGAACTCCCAGTCGGAGCTTTAACTTATGATCCTGCCAAAGTGACTCAAGTTGGATCAAGATTATCAGTTGCGGTACTTCCATTCAGCAGTAACGAGGAAGCGAAAGATCTCTCAGATTCAGTTACTGAGAAACTAATAATTCAACTTGTAAATTTAAGAAGATTCCGGGTGATAGAAAGAAGTGCACTTGATAAGATCATGGAAGAACAGAAGCTTGGATTGAGCGGATTTGTGGATGAAGAGACAGCAATTAAAGTTGGAAAGCTGGCAGGTGCTGATTTAATAATTTTGGGTAGCATTAATTTGCAGCTGGGATTTGTGAAAGTAAGTGCTCGTGGTATTGACACTGAAACAAGCGTATTAATAGTTGCTAAAGAAGCTGATTCTGGAAATACTAATATTGAAACAATCGAGAATTTGGTTGAGCAGGTAGCTATTGATATATACAATGATCTGCCATTAGTTGAAGGGATAGTTATGGAAGTCGAGGAAGATCAGATCATCTTGAGTATTGGAAGTAGTGTGGGAGTTCGTAAAGGCACAAAATGCGTTGCATATAAAGAAGGTAAAAAGTATTATCATCCTGTTACGAAAGAAGTTCTTGGTATGAATGTAACACCTCTGGGAGAGTTGATCGTAATTCAAGTGCAGGAGAAAATGTCTATAGCGATACCAATTGGAAATATTAGTTCAATTGAGGTCGAAGATAAAGTTGTAGTAAAATAGGGAGGAAGTGATAATGAGAAAAGTTACAGTTTTGATTCTAGTTTTAATTTTCACGGTATCATTAAATGCAAGATGGAATATAACAGGAGCTGGGGCTCGAGCAGCTGGAATAGGAGGAGCATTTATAGGTATAGCGGATGATGCAACGGCTGTAGTATGGAATCCTGCAGGTTTAACTCAGTTATATCGACCTGAAGCATCAATTGTCTCAACGTTCAATTCGACTCGTTCAGAATTGGGAGATTGGGATAATGTTAAATCCAATTTTGTTTTAGAATTCGCAAGTGCTGCTTTTCCTTTTGCTAATGGAAAATTAGTAGCTGCATTTGCTTATCAACGTCCAATTGATCTATATGAAGATTTTTCATCAGGTGATTATGAACAAAAAGCTACCGGTGGTGCTGACACATTTACAATTGGATCAGCTTATCAGGTGTTACCGATTGTTTCAGTTGGAATGGCTGCCAATATATGGTTTGGAAAATTTGAAGAAGATGTAATTGATGAATATAGAGGAAGTTATTACAGTTCAACATTTGATGAATATTACTATTTATATCGCACAGGAGAAATGTCACAAACTTTCTCAGGA
>CAZSOM010000216.1:0-3507 GCA_964608295.1 uncultured Candidatus Cloacimonadota bacterium | reverse complement strand
AGTGAATTATAATTTGAAGCTTCTTCTACATTTTGACTCAATGAATCTGTTACAACTATATACGAATTATCATTTAAAGTAAGCGTGTAGGAAACTAAAGTTTTTAAAGGTATATCCTCAAATGATGATTTAGCACTGAATGTAATATTATTCCTCTTGTATTCAAATGCATCATTCGCATCATCTTTATTTAATGAATTAGAAAAATTAACTGCAAAGCGAGTTGGAGCATTAGTGATCTGTTCCACAAGATAACCTGAACCAAAGCTAATTGTTGTAGATTTGATATTTACTGCAGTACTTGAAGTATCTGGATCGTCAGAACCACTAGTATTGATGTTCAAATTGAAATATATCTCTTCATTCGGTTTATACATTACTTGTGAAAATAACGCAGATGAGGTTGAAGTTTTATCTTTGGTATCGTCAACATTATCCGAAGCAATATTGTAACCGAAATTCAATGCAAGTTTGTTTTTTAAAAGCATCATATTATCATTGATCGAAAATATCATGGCATCTTTTTGCAGGTAATTTGTAGAAAGCGAATTAAAGCTTGAACCAATATTGGTGACTGAAATATTCAATAAATTCCTGTAGAAAAACAAACGCAAATTTGATTTTATGGCGATGTTTGCCATTCCTGGTTTATAGGGAACCATGGATTCATTTATGACAAATATATTCTCAAAGTCAAGTGGATCGACTGGAAAATCAACATCCTCTTCAAAATCATCAAGAGAAATTGCACCATTAATGATATTATCGTTATACAAGCTCATTGCTGCTTCGGTTCCCAATACAAGTCTTTGATTCAATAATGCAAGCCGGAAATCAGTTCCCAGAACAAGATTATCTTTTGGATTAACAATTAATAAGCTGTCATCTAAATTTCGATAATATTGTTCATCCAACGAACTAATATCATCTTTGTTTTTTGCAAAACCAAATCCCATTATGAAACTTTGGGGATTTCCCAATTCCAACCGAAATGAATTGTTAGTCTGTTTAAAAGTTCCGGGCTTTTCCAGGTAATCCATTCCGGAATCATCTTCAATCAATTTTCCATCAATTTCCCGTTCGATATTTCCATGAGTATATGATAGACGAAAAGAATTGAACTTAAGTTTAGCATGCACTCCCTTAATGTTTTTTCCGTTTAGTACGAAACTATTCATTACAGGTACATAATCTCCTAAAGTGAGATCAAAATGTGGTACTCTAAAACCCAAACTGTATCTGTTTATTGCTTGATTTCTACTTGTTTCCAGTGAAGAGAGATATATTTTAGAATTGAATTTCAACCACTTTGAGTAACCAGCAAAACTTACTAAGAAGTTAGCAGATTTATCTGAATCACTATCAAGTGAATCGTGTGAAGTATTCATGTAGCGCATTGAGAGAAGTGCTCTACCAGTTATATTTAAGGGAATTTCGTAATTGTTTAATTTAACATTTGTTGTCCATTGTTCAGATCCAACCGAGGTACCATTTAACAGTTTTGCTTCTATGGAATAATTATGATCACCAGGTTTAGCCTTAGAAACTTGATAAGTTATTGTATTAGTGAAAATTTTGGTTCTTGTTGTTACATCTTCCCCATCGAAAAAAACTTTTATGCTATTGTAATCAAGTTCGTCAGAGAGAGCAAAGATTGAGACTGCAACTAAGAAATTCTCTGCAACATCAGAATAAACTGCATCAGGAGATAAAAGAACAAAACCATCATTTTTATCATGCGGAGTATTAATTGCAAACCTTAAGGGATTTATTTCGGGTTGAATAGAAGGATATGTAGTTAAATTTCCAGATGTAGATTGAACTTCAAAATAGTACTCCGCGCTAGAGGAATAAACTGTAAATTCAGTCATTATTGAAGTATATTGAGGGTTAGATTCTGAACCGGCTTCCATTTCCTTTTCAGAATATGCGGCTTCACCTGTTTGTCTGAAGAAAATCTTTACTTTTTCAATCTCTAAGAATCCTTCTCTTACTTCAATTTCTAAAGTTGGTCTACTACTATTTTCTGAATAAATAGGTTGTACATGACTCAAAGAAATCTCTGAATAAAGAGGAAACAGTATTAGCAATAAGACCGAAAAAATAAAAGTTTTCTTCATAATGACCTCTACTCAATTTCAATTGTTATCGTTTTCTTTTCACCGTCATCATTCTTCAAGTTGATATTTAAATTTTCAGTGAGTTTAACATCGTAGTTTTTTATTTCATCTTCTTTGAAAGAACTCACTATAATCTCATCTTCTCCTTTGGAATGAGCTTTTTGGCCAACTTTAACATCAACTTCATTTTCATCTTTTTTATTTTTTATATTCACGATTCCTTCAAGCGTGAAAAGATCAGTAAAACCTTTCTCATCAACTGAGAGAAAAAATTTAGTCCCCTTTACAGAAACAACTGTTGTTGGTGTATCAATGACAAATTCACCTGTGTTTTTAGTTACTTTTGCCCATAGTTCCCCTAGCTGTATTGAACTTTTTTTATTCAATTTCCCATTTGTTTTTTCCGCATTTATTGTAAGAATACTATTAGGAAAAAGTTTAACTATAGAGCTTCCATCAACGAATTTTACTACAGCAAAAGATTCATCCTTGCTTTCAAGAACATCTTTATTCTCAAGTTCGGTTCCATTCATAGTTTTTATATTCTCTTCTTTATGAGTTAAAATAACATCACCTTTTACATTCAAGACAATTCCTACAGATTTTTGTGCAATTAATGAAAAAGAAAATGTTAATATTAAAATAGCAAAAATTATTCTTTTCATAATACTCCCCTATTCAATTGTTAAATTTTTTGCTTCAACTTTACCGGATGAGATGTCTTCTAAAATTTGTACGAGTTCTTCAGCTGTGATTTCTCTTCCTTGCCAGAAGAGATTTTCTATCACATAACCAGCTTCAAGTAATTTGATAACCTCATCAATACCTTCAACATTTAATTGTGTAAGGAAGTTCTTGAGAATCTGCATTTCCATTTCTTCAGTACCAGTATTGGAAAGTTTAAACAGGTACATTGTACTTTTGTAAATACTCTCTGCAGCAACCATTGGGTTAGCCACAGTTGCAGAAACCTGCCAGGCATAAGTTGTGTTGTAATCAAACTCTGGTGCACTGGGAGGATATGTAAAATTTGTTCCTCCAATTTCTGTCTCAGCATAAAGTGGATCTAATAATTCTATGTCCTCAACAGTTTCAAAAACCCCATCAAGTTCATAAACTTTTAGAGTATATTTTTCAAGGTTAGAAAACCAGATGAAATTAGGATATGGTTCAGCAATGTTTGTCACTCCTAACCCAATTGGATTTCCAGGAGTTATCAAAGAAATCGATATTGGAGAGCGAATTGTAATAATAGCAGTTTTTGTACTTAGTGATAAAAGATAATTAGTATCACCTTCATGTCCTTTTTCATAAATACCAATTTCAAAAATGTAATTACCATCAGTCATAATTCATTTTTAAAGTATCAAGTTTTCAATGTAGTATA
>CAZSOM010000215.1:0-3513 GCA_964608295.1 uncultured Candidatus Cloacimonadota bacterium | reverse complement strand
TAGGTTATTTTGAAATGGAAGATTTCCTGAACTTGATGAATAAATGTGCTCTTGTGGTAACTTCCGTAACAATGGCAATGCATGTTGCCCTAGGATACGAGAAAAAACTGGTTCTTCTTAACAATATTTTCAATAAGTATGAATTCGAACTTTACGGACTGGGAACTATTCTTGAACCCGAAGATAAAGACTGTCTGGGATGTTATAAAAATACATGTGACATTGAATGTATGAGCACGATCTCACCAAAACGGGTTCTGCAAGCAATTGATCAACTTCTATAAATATGAAAATTGGATTCTTAGGACCAGCTTATCCTCTCAGAGGTGGAATTGCTCAATTTATCTCACTTCTAGCCTTGGAATTGAAGAAAAATAATGAAGTAAAAATATTCTCTTTTACTAAACAATATCCTAAAATATTATTTCCCGGTAAAGATCAGTTAGATCACAGTGAAACTAAACCAAATCTTGAAATTGAACCTATTGTTGTACCTTACAATCCTCTAACCTGGATTTCCGCTGTTAAGAAGATAAAACATTGGCAACCGGAAATTCTGATCCTGAAATACTGGATTCCATTTTTTGCTCCGCTTTTTGGCTGGCTCATCCGCAGATTAAACAAACATAATATCAAGATTATCTATGTGATCGATAATATCGTTTTCCATGAAAAATGGATGTTTGCTGATACTCTCACTAAATATGCACTTGGCAGAGCAGATGTGATAATTACAATGTCTGATTCTGTGTATGATGATACATTAAAGTTATTGCCAAAAGCAAATATTATCAAGGGTCTTCATCCTACTTATGATTGCTATGATCTTGGTAGTTATTCCAGAGAATCAGCCAGAAAAAAACTTCAGGTCGAACAGAAAAAAGTTATTCTTTTTTTCGGTTATATCAAACCTTACAAAGGTCTGGAACTTTTAATAAATTCCTTCCCAATCATCTTTAAGAAATTACCAGATGCACACTTGATGATCGTGGGTGAAGTATATGGCTCTGCTGATATTTACTTCGATTTGATTGAAAAACTGAATTTGGCTAAAGATGTAACCTTTTTGAATAGGTTTGCAACTAATGAAGAAGTAGAACTATATTACAAAGCAGCTGATGTTTTGGCTATACCTTACATCACAGCAACTCAAAGCGGTGTAGTGCAAATTGCCTATGATATGGAATTAGGAGCTGTTGCCACTCCTGTGGGTGGATTAGCTGAACTCGTGCTGGATGCTAAAACAGGGATTATGGCTAAAGATGTTACTAAAGAAGCTTTTGCTGAAGCAATTATTCAATATTTTAAATTGGATCAAAAAGAATTGGTCAGAAATATTGAAGAAGAAAATAAGAAATATAGCTGGGATGCTCTGGCTAAGTTAATTGTAGAATAAAAAAAAGCCCGAAATAAATTCGGGCTTTTCATAACTTTTATATAAATTGTTTACTGTCCATTCATCTTAACATTTTTGATTGCGTCGATAGGACAAACTTCAACACATTTACCACAATCTACACATGCATCTGTAATCATGTAATGCTCTTCGCTTTCAATGATAGCATCGACAGGGCAAACATCAAGACAAACGCCACATTTTACACATTCAGAAGTTATTATGAAAGCCATAATTTTTCCTTCGATTTTATTAGTATGAACACTATACTTCCATTATCTCTGTTTCTTTTGATTTGGCAGTATCAGTGATCTTACTTACCCATTTATCTGTAAGTTCTTGAATATCAATTTGGAGATCTTTCATATTATCTTCACTGATCTCACTTCTCTTTTCCATACTTTTGGAAGTTTCATTACCTTCACGACGGATATTCCTGATCTCGATCTTAGCGTCCTCGGCGATTTTTTTGATTTGCTTCACAATATCCAATCTTGTCTCTTCTGTTAAAGGTTGGAATGGAAGCCGAATAACATTTCCATCATTATCAGGTGTAACCCCAATATTAGAAGATAAAAGTGTCTTCTCGATTAACTCCAGGATAGATTTATCCCAAGGTTGAATTACAATTAATCTAGGTTCCGGGATTGATACATTACAAAGCTGTTTAATAGGAGTTGGAGCTCCATAATAATCTATTTTAATATCGTCCAAAGCAGATGCATTTGCTCTTCCTGTTCTGATCCTGGAATAATTTTTTAGTAACGAATTGAAGGCATTATCCATTTTCTCCGTCAAACTTTGAATTAATTTTTCCATGATAACTCCTTACCTATGTATAAAAGTTCCAATTTCTTTACTCAAAATTGCATCTTTCAGACTACCTTTTTTAGTTATATTGAAAACTTTGATCGGCATATTATTCTCACGTGCTAAGGAGAATGCAGTCATATCCATAACATGCAATTCTTTATCTAAAACTTCACTAAAAGTTACATCAGCAATGAATTTTGCATTTTTATCTTTAACCGGATCAGCAGTGTAAACACCATCAACTTTTGTGCCTTTGAGTACGAGATCTGCATTTAACTCAATTCCACGAAGAATGGCAGCAGTATCCGTTGTAAAGAAGGGGTTCCCAATGCCACCACAAAAGAAACAAATCTTCCCTTCATTGAGAGAAGTTGTCGCTCTATTTGGAGTATAAAATTTAGCTACTTTATCAACCTGAATAGCAGAATATATTTCTGTACGGTAATTTTTTTTCTGTAAAAGTCCACTCATGATCAAGGCGTTCTGAATAGTTGCCAGCATACCAACGTTATCAGCAGTGTAACGGTTTATATGGTTTCCAACTTCAGAAACACCACGGAAGAAATTTCCTCCACCCAGTACAATGCCTACACTATATCCAGCTTCCCTTATGGAGATCAGGTCGTTGGTTAGATCTTCAACACAATTCATATCAATGCCGAATCCCTTTTTACCGGCGAGAACTTCTCCACTGATCTTGAATATGATTTTATGAATCTTTTCAGGTTTATATTTACGCATTGAGCTACTCCTGCAGAATTATTAGCCTTTCATCTGCGCTTCAACTTCAGCTGCAAAATCTTCATTTCTTTTTTCCAGACCTTCACCAAGTTTAAAACGGTAGACAGAATTTATATTCAAATCTCCGGCATAGTTTTCAACTGTAACTTTATCGTCTTTCACAAACTTTTGCTGAAGAAGGCAATTTTCTTCGAAGAACTTATTCATCTTACCGATCAGGATGTTATCAATGATCTTCTCAGGTTTACCTTGTTCGATAAGTTGAGCTTTAAGAATTGCTCTTTCTTTATCTAAAATATCCTGTGTAACTTCAGATTTATCTAAGAAATCCGGTGACATTGCAGCAACGTGCATGGCAATATCTTTTGCTTTAGTTTTGTTTTCATCAGTTGCATCACCTTCTAATTCGAGAGCAACACCGATCTTTCCACCCATATGCAGGTAAGTAGTTACAAAGCTGTCAGATGTAGCTTTGGTAAAACGACGGATGTTCATGTTCTCACCAATCTTGGCAATGAGTTCTTTGAGTTTGGTTTCTACTGTTGATCCATCAATTGCAAAAG
>CAZSOM010000214.1:0-3515 GCA_964608295.1 uncultured Candidatus Cloacimonadota bacterium | reverse complement strand
TTTAAACCTTTCTTAGGTTTTACACTGCTATAATAAAATGCGATATTTGGAAAACTTCCCCTTGAATTTAACAGTGCCTTTTCAGCTGGTTTATTCAACGTATATAAAATATCATTTTGAACCTTCATATATACGTAAATTAGAGTGCTAACGTTTTTATCCTGAAGTGACGTCAAACATTTTTCAACATCATCTTTACCTATTTCTCCAATACGTTCTTCTGTTTGTGCAATTACACTAAACCGAGTCCCTTCAGATACTGAGGTTAATTTTTGAAGTAAGTTACCAGAAATATCCTGAGTACTTGATTGCATGGACGATGATCCAGAACAACTTAAACATAATATTGCCATTAGAATAATTAATAATTTCAGAATAAAAAACCCTCACATATTTAATTTTTTTATAATTAATTTGATCGATCTATGCAGAAACTTGGTTTTTTAAACCTGATAGGGCCTGAATATGCTTCAGTGCCCGCGCTTTTTAACAGGCGCCTTGATTTTTTCTTATTGGTAAATGGTCTTGAACCCGCGACTTTATTTATTCCATTTGTATTAAAACGTTTTGAATTTATTTCATTCCCATCAAATAGATTTGATTTTCGATTAAGGCTATAAGACCACCACGCTTCATTGGTCCATATATAATTATCATCTTCATACTCTTCCTGGATAGCATCATAATAATCGAGTGCAATAATCCAAGAATAAGAATGTCCGTCGGCGTAAGCATCTGGTATATTGAGATTCAAGGTGAGTGTATGCTCATAATTACTATCATCTAAAGGAAGTTGTCCTGGTGATGCGAAATCTGATGCCGTCATTTCAGCAAAGGGGTAATAATAACTTTCATCATCCCAATCGTAAACATAAATTAGAAATTTATAATCATTAAAACTTGTATTCCCAGTGTTCCATACATTTAATTGAAATTTAGCAGGATTGGATAAATTTCCATAATTGTAAACCACTTCATAGAGATTTAAATTTGGCAACGATGTAGACATAACCACAGGATCATCTGTGATAACATCATCACCGTAAACACCTTGATATATAGGCCGAATTCCATAGTAATATGAAACACCAGGAAGAGCATTACTGTCTGTATAGTATTTATTTGAAGTATTAGCTAAATAAATCCAATCATTTCCAGAATCTCCTGATGCCTTATATCGCCAGATATCAAAGCTGTCTGCATTAGCATCAGATGTATCCCACTGCAGATAAATGGAACCGCTATTCACTGTGGTGGAGAGAGATATGACATCTGCAATTGATGATAGACCAGTAATTGTTTCATTGATCTGAGCAGATTCCGAAGTACCACTGGAACCTGTAGGGCTGCTTGCAATTATTATTACAAAAGGTTTTTTTCCAATGTATTTTGAATCAAATTCGAATTTAATATAAAAATCAATAGTATTTATCCATCCTAATGAGTTCCATGGGCCTTCACTTGTTAATGAAATCAAAACCTGTAACTCTGTTGCTGTTGCGTCGATATTGGAAACATTAAAATTTGTATAAACATAGTCAGAATCAATTGTATTATCAGTCCAGATTAATACTGGAATTTGAAGTGCTGAACCATTTGCGATTCCCAGGTCGACATAACCCTTACTGGAAGTATCACCTGCATTATGTTTGGATTCACCGATATCATTAACAGAAACGACTGCGTAATAATAGTTGACACCCAGTTTGGGATAATCTCTGTAATAACTGTTATAGGAAGTTCCAATTAATTGATAATTATCTGTATTATCAATGTTTCTTCGATATATTCTGTAATATTGAGCTGTATTTGTTTTTGACCAAGATATATCCACGAAGGGGCCCTTATTCTCTGATGCTATGATGTTTGTTGGAGCATCCGGACGGGTTATGACATTGTCGTTTGTGTTTGGATTTTGAAGATCTTCCAAGGTAAATTTACCTATAATAATATTTTGGGTATCACTGTATTTGATCCATGAGTAACCATTTTCACCCCATGAACTACCCCAACTGTTTACAAACTTAAATGCTCCCACACCAAATTTTGAATCATCATAACCAACACATAGTATTGCATGCCCTTCATTATCTTTCTGAGCATCATAATGGAGATAATTTGTTTCAGGAATATCGTTCCATTCCCCATATTGATAATAATTTATACCGAAGACAACCGGTCCAGAACTCAAAGCCATCTTAATTTCCTGCTTACCATTTAATTGTGTAAGCTCACCGTTTTTGTAATTTTTCGCCTCTTCATGAATTAAACTTGATATATTAAGATTACGGTATATGGAGACTTCATTATTTCCTGAAGCTGAAAGATCCTCAAAAGGGAGTGTGGAATATTTTGCACACCCATTTTGTTGTAATACGTTAAAGGATTCAATAAAGCTGTGTGGGTTATCACTGTTTTTACACTGCATTGAAAAAAGATACATGGGACTAAAGGTATTTATATTTTTATCCCAACCTTCTTCAAGCACTTCCATATATGTTTTGTAATAATATCCAGTTGCCCAGGCTGTACATGAACCTGTGTTTCCTTGACTTTTAACATCAGGAATATAAGCAGAATAATCTATATTAGATGCGAGCAGGTCATTGTTTCCCATTTGAATTCTGCTATCACTTAAAGGATCCTGAGCATTGGCATCCTCTATTGTAAAATCTTCATTACCTGTTGGAAATTCGGAGTTTTTTGAAGTATTTGTATCACCACCACCACCACCACAACCAGAAATAAATCCAATGATCCCAATGATAAAAATTAAGCTTAAAAAAAGTTTTCTCATAATATTAAACCCCTTATTAAATGAATTTAAAATATATCACTAATGTCTATATTGCTTTCGTCCTTATATTTGTATAACCGGCAAAGCTATTGCAGCTGTTCTTTCCCAGCAGTCTGATCTTTTCTTTTGTCTCTGTAGCGGATATTATATTCTTAGTTGACGTGCCATTATTTTTTATTGCACCTTAGCGGATACTTGTCAATCATTTTTCAAGATTAAGGATTTGATTACCTCAATCGCTTTATAGACATCAATTGCGGCAACACCTGACGACTTTTTAATGATCCTTTCTCGCAGGACTATAATTTAAAAAAAGTTTGAATCTGCCTAAAATTCAGGGGTATTATTAATAAACCTTGCAATTGTTCGCATAGCTCAGAGTTTATTTGTTGTTTAATGCTTCGTATAAGCCTTTATCCATTCCTATCTTATTAATACAATCTACAATAGATTTATTAATAAAAAGCTTATATATTGATGAATTAACACCTGGGCTTCTTATCATTGAAACTCCTTCATATTTTTGTTGATAAACTAGATTTTCAGTTTTTCGATCAATAAAACTTATTTTAGTAGATACTCGAGAAATAAATTGAACAACCCACCATCCCATTATATGTTCAGTTTGTGTTTTAATTAATTCAACATTAATTTTAATATCACTTTCTTTAGTCTTTACCCATGAATTATAGTGGACCCCAAAAACGGGACAGTATGT
>CAZSOM010000213.1:0-3519 GCA_964608295.1 uncultured Candidatus Cloacimonadota bacterium | reverse complement strand
ACTCAGATTGAATACTTCCTCTTTGTGAGATTCATATAAAATCGGTTTGGAAATTCCAGCGAATAATGGATTTGTGGTTAATTCTACTTTCCTCCAACCCAACTCGGGTGTACTGGATTTACGACATACATTTTTCTTCATCAAAGCTTTTGCTAATATCTGGTGACCATAACATATTCCCAAAATGCTTTTGTTGGCAAACTGCTGGATAATATCAAATATTTTTTGGTCATATTCATTTTCCTGGGAAGCAAAAAGAGCAGAACCACTAATTATGAGATGGGAGTATTCCCTGAGATCTTCGATTGGATCCTTTAAATGATAGATTTTAAAGCCGTTATTATATTTTTCGAATAGTTTTATAAATAATTTGTTTAATCTCTTTATACCGACTTCTGCATAAGTACAATTTAAGATACACAATTTATCCATTAGCTTATCTCTATAATGCTTTTTACTTCCTGATAAATAAAAATGTTAAATAAGCAAGGTACAGGAAGACAAAGAAACATGCTTCAATTTTTGTGAGTTTGTGCTTCTTTCCAATGAACATTGTGATAAATAACATAATAGTGATAAGACAAAGGAAAATGAAATCAATATTTAGTGTTACATCATAATGAATTGGAGATATAAGTGAACTCACTCCCAGCACAAGCAAAATATTGTAAATATTGGAACCAATCACATTTCCTATTGCCAGGTCGTTCCTGCCTTTTGTGATAGCAAAGATAGACGTTACAAGTTCGGGTAAAGAGGTGCCAAGTGCAACTATTGTAAGTCCGATGAATTTTTCACTAACTCCAAAATGACGGGCTATGATCACAGCATTATCAACAACAAATTTACCACCAAAAAATAATCCAATAATCCCTAGGATCATAAGTAAAATAGTGATCAAATATGTCCGTTCTTTAATATCAGAACCTAATAAAGGTTTGGCTTTGAGGAAACCAATAACATAGATGAAGAATACTACCAGGAATGCAAGCAGTATCACACCGTCGAATAGTGAAAGATCAGAATTCCAGATAGCTAGACCAAAAGCTAATAATGTTGCTGCTAATAAAAACGGGATTTCTTTTAATATTGTATCTCTCTGTACTGAGATTGTTGAAATAATCCCGGCAATTCCAAGTACCATAAGGATATTGAAGATATTACTTCCTAGAATATTACCGAAGGTGATCTCGTGATGACCACCTACACTGGCGAATACGTTAACTATAAGTTCTGGTGCAGAAGTACCAAATGCCACAATTGTGAGACCGATTGCCATCTCAGAAATAGATAATTTTTTTGCCAGTGATGAAGCTCCATCAATTAAAAAATCTGCACCTTTAATCAAGATTATAAAACCAGCAATTAAAAATAATAATGATACTAACATTTCATTCCTTTTTTATTAAACTATATATCAATTAATTTTGTTGATTCATATTGTGAAGCAACAATTAATTCTATATTTTTATCTTTCTCATTTAAATATTGCCACATCAACTTCTCAGCCTTTGCGGGAAGATTATTTTCCTCACTAAGATGGGCAAGAATTATATTGTTCAATCCCGAGTGATAAACTTTTTTTATTACATCAACTGCCTGTTTATTAGAGAGATGACCCTGTTTACTTTTTATACGTTGTTTTAGATGAGGAGGGTATGATCCGTTTATCAGCATATTCACATCATGATTACTTTCCAGAATGATCGAGGTTGAATTCTTAAGCTGTGTAATCATCAGATGGGAACTAAAACCAAGATCAGTTGCAACTGCCAGCTTTCGAGTTTCGTCTCCAGTTTTTTTGAAGGTAAAATTACTTCCATCAACTACATCATGTGAAGATTGGAATGCTCTGATCTCTATATTACCGATCGTAAATTGTGAACCATTACTGAAGTGTATTACACCAGCAGTTAATTTACCCAAGCGCTGATAACATGCTTGATATGTAGCTTCAGAAATATAAAGTGGAATTTGAAATTTACGGCAGATTATCCCTGCACCACGAATATGATCACTGTGTTCATGGCTGATAACCACAGCATCCATTTTATTCTCATCTAATTTTATACTCTGGATAAAATTAGTTACTTTCCTGCCACTTAATCCTGCATCAAGAAGAATCTTGGTACTTTCTGTCCTGATCAGGATAGAGTTCCCTTTGCTGCCGCTTGCTAAAACTGATGTTTGAAACATTTTTTTATTTTACGTAGTAGTATCTATTATTCAATCTATCGAACTCAGTCCATTTTGCATTTTCATCCGTAACTGCATTTTTCAATTGCTGTACTCCAATAGTTTGTGCATCAAAGTTATCAGCCTGATGAAGTATCGTTGCTTCTAATGTTTGTGGAAGTCTGGCAGATGCCATTTCATATTCACCATGATGCGAAAGAATTAAATGTCTTAATTTCATGAGAAGATCTTCCGGAAAATTGTTGATGTCTTTTGCTTTATCAGTAATGAAATTATCACCCAGCGGAATATGCCCGACTAATCTTCCAACTGGTGTAAAATCTATATTGGGTAGAATCTGGTATTCGAAAACTTTTCCAATATCGTGTAAGATTGCACCAGCTATCAGAAGATCTTTATCAGTATTATAATTATGGGATGCGTATTCACACAATCCTGCTACAGAAATTGTATGTTCCAGAAGTCCACCAATGTAATTATGATGCCAGCTCTTCGCCGCTGGTGCTTGTCCGAATTTGGTAAAAAATTCCTTATCTTCAAATATACTAAGTAACAATTCTTTCAAGTATTGGTTCTTGATGGCCTCAACATATTCAAATAATTTATCAGATAGTTTTGTGATATCTTTGGTTGTTGTTTGAAGATAATCATTTAGATCATATTCTTCTTGAGGTACTTTCTTGATCTTATTTACTGTGACTTGAAGCTGAGCTTTATAGGTAATGATAAATCCTTTAACCTGAACTACATCACCCTCTTCAAATTTCTCAGCAACAGCTTGGGCATTATTCCACACATTCCCGGAAATTGAACCGGAACTATCAGCAAATTTTAATCTTATATAAAAATCTTTTGCACCTTCTCTTAGGATCTTCTCTGTTACCAGAAAGTTGCTGATGATCTCTTTATTCAAATGATTTTTTAATTCTTTTATAAAAATTTTACTCATTTTTTCCCTTCCTTATCTATGCATGATTCTTATTTATAAATAAAATACTGCAAATCAACTTCTTCAATTTCATTTCGAGGAATTTTAACAAGCCATTTTTGTAAAGCTTCAAATGCTGAATCAAAATCAGAATTGATTTTAATCGAAACAGGCTCTTTGGTTGCAATAATTTTTATGCTCTCAGAATCCTCTGATTTCTCAGGTAACAAATTTACTTTGAACATTATCCCTTTTTTAATATCAGACTGATTTGGTAATTCAAAAACATCACCTGCTTCAACAAAATTATCTTCTCGATATTGATTGGGAAATATTGTTTTCACATTCTCATCAGACATAATATTGAGGATTGTAAAATAACAATCTTTTGTTGG
>CAZSOM010000212.1:0-3536 GCA_964608295.1 uncultured Candidatus Cloacimonadota bacterium | reverse complement strand
AGCTTGTGTCATCCTGAGTTTATCGAAGGACAAGGAGAAACACAATATAGAGCTGTCTGGAATGGTGATAATAATAATCACAAAACAGTTTCATCGGGGATCTATTATTATAAATTAATAGTTGATAATAAAGTTGTTGATACAAAGAAAATGATGTTGATGAAGTAAAAAATGCATTAAAAAGAATAAGAAGCAATAGAGCTAAGGAGTTCATTTATGAATGCATTAGAATTGAGATTGCAGCAATTAAATCCAGGGCTATTGAGTAAGTTTCATGAAACTTTAAATGAAGTTGAAACATTTCTGTTAAAGTTTGATAATAATTTTCCAACATATACAGATCATTCAATTAAGCATACTAAAGAAGTTTTCAAAATTGCTTCTCAATTATTAACTTCTGATGAGATTGAAAATTTAAATGCTGATGAAATCTATATTTTATCTTTGGCTTGCATATTACATGATATTGGAATGTGCGTACCCGAAAGTAAACTAGTAGAAATTAGTAATGATACAAAATATATACATCATCGTGAATCAAATCCAAAACAAAGCACAGAAGAATTTATTCGTGACATTCATCACGAAATTAGTTACGACTTCATACTTAAAGAGTATGAATTATTGAAGATTTATAATAAAGACTATGCTAAGGCAATTGCGATAGTTGCTAGAGGTCATCGTAAAGTAGCTTTAGATGAAATTGAAATATATGAACCAAAGAAATTCGTAAGAAGTGGAAGAGAATTTGTTTGTTTACCATATTTAGCTGCTGTTTTAAGGTTAGCAGATGAATTAGATATTACTAACGTTAGAACACCTGAGATACTTACGAAATATTATATGCCCAATAATGAAGAAAGTATTAAAGAGTGGAAAAAGCATATATCAACAACACAAAGAAACTTTACTGAAGATAAAGTTATATTCAGAGTTAACTGTTCTGATCATAATAATTTAGCTGCTCTTGAAGATCAATTCAAGAAAATTGAAAATACAATTAACTATTGTCAGAAAATTATTCGATTCATCTCAAATACTGAAGATAGAAGATTTAGCCTGAAACTTCTTCAAGTTGAATCAATATATGAGTATATTAATTTTGACCCAAAAGGTATAAAATTTTCATTTAACGTACAAAATGTTGTTAATACCTTTATTGGAAAAGATTTATATGAGGATGAGTTAGTCTCTATAAGGGAAGTGATTCAGAATTCTATTGATTCATGTAGATACAAAAAGAAAATTAATGTAGATGATTACAAACCAGAAATTTCAGTGATAATAAAAAAAGAAAAAATTGAAATTAAAGATAATGGTCTTGGAATGGACGAATTTATTGTTGAGAACTTCTTTGGTCGATTAGGAAGTAGTTTTTATGAGCAAGATAAGATAAAAAATGAATTTGAAGCTATTGGTCAGTTCGGAGTTGGTGTATTCTCATATTTTTTAACAAGTGAGTTTATTGATATTGAAACTAAAACACAAAACGGAATTCCATTACATTTTAGAATCGACAAAGATCCGCAAAATTATTTTCATTTTTTTGATAATGCTGAAAGAAATGAAACTGGGACAACAACAACCCTCAGATTAAAGAATAAAATACAAAATAAATATAATTTTAACGACTATGTTAAATACATTCGAAGAATTTTTAAATATATTGAGTTTTCAATTAAAATTGAGGGAGAAAATGATACAATCATTTTAGAAAGTTTATCATTGAGTTGCAATTCTAACAAAGAAATAAGAAATAGAATCCATATCCAATATAGAAGTGACATTGATAATTATGATCTCTTTAAGTATTCAATTAATTGTGATGAATATGAGGGAGAGTGTGCTGTAATTATAAATAAATTTACCGAAAATTTTACTTTTGAAAATACTCATACAAAATTTGATTATGACGCATTCATGACAATAAATGGTAGTTCTGGTTTATCTCAATTTGCCATCTCACAAAAGGGAATTTTTGTTAATAATTATCCTGCTCGATATTTAGATCTAGTATTTGGTTATATAAATTTGAAAAAACGTACGAAAATTAATATAAATAGAAAAGATTTCAGTGATATGGTTACAATAAATAGAATTATTAATGAGTTTTCGATTAATCTAATCAAAGAGCTATTTAACGAATTAAAAAAGAAATACAAAAAAAAACAAATGCTTGTTAAACTATCAAATGAATTTGTTAAAAACTACTTATCACGTGCATACCCAAAGTATTTAGATTTAAAAAAGTTATCATCAGTTCTTCAGGATAGTCTATTTGTAGAAATGATTAAGGATTCTAAACGAAAAATAATTTCAATCAATGAATTATTAGCAAGCACAGATGAATTCATTTTATTATCATATAAGGAATTCAAAGGGGATATTAGTAAAAAAATGAAATTGCCTATTGTGTTAGTTTTAGGTTTAGGTTTCGATGGTGCATGGTCTGGTTTAAAGGAAATTTTAGTGAGATTATTACAATTCACACCAAGTGTTATCATGTTAAAAAATAAGGGCTATCAAAAATTCAGTAAAAGCAAGTATCAAGAATATCTAAATAAGATAAATAAAATTATGTTAGTTGATAAATATTTTTTTTCGGAATGTGAAGATATTGATTCAAATTTAATAGCTGTTAATGTTAGCTTTAATAAAGAAGAATTTATAGACCGTTACTTAACTGAACCTACTATGAATTTAAAGCATCCATTTTTTAAATTTTATTTAAAGAATTTTAAAAAAATAATAGATTCAAATGATCTTTCGAAAATCATTAGAACCTCATTCTATTTAATAAACAGATATTCAGAAGAACAAAAAATAAACAAGCCTAACTTGGATCGACTTAACCAATTACTTAAACCGCTTGAAAAGATAGAAAAACCATGGTTTTTCACGGAAAAAGATTTTCAAACTAAAGAGAAATAATATAATAAAATACTAGTTTGTTTATTACTCATTGTCAATAATTCTCTTCATGATCTCAATAATATCTTTAACCTTTTCTGCTGCAAAATCAGGCTTAACCCGCCAAGTCGAAATATCAGTATCTGTATCGTAAAGTGCACCAATACTGATAACATGTAATTTGCTTCCATTTTCTTTATAAACTTTGTTAGCATTTGCTGCACAACGAATATCTGTTTCGTGATCACCAACGTAGACAATAGTTCCTGTTTCTTGTTGTACAAGTTCTGAGATACACTGCAAGAGTCCTTCAGGATCTGGTTTTTGCTTACTGGATTCAACTTCTTCATAACCAAGAATGCAGTTGAAATACTTCAGCATTTTGGTCTTAAGCAAATACTGCTTTATATTTTCTTTGGAATTTTGTGAAACAATTCCATGCGGATATTTCCCTAAATTTTTAATTACATTAATTATTCCATCATAAAATGGTACTTCGGTTTCATCTTTGAGTTGGAATTCTGACCATAACTTGCCAGCTTGTTCAATTTCACTATCATTCAGATTAAACTCATTCTTATAAAGTGTTCTCCAATTCTCAGCTTTATTAGTAACAACTCGGTAAT
>CAZSOM010000211.1:0-3579 GCA_964608295.1 uncultured Candidatus Cloacimonadota bacterium | reverse complement strand
TATTTGTCCACCTTAAATAGTAACAATCTATTTGACACTTTGTATATGTTTTAGCAGTTTCGGATTTGTTATTAAAAAGGATTTCAAGAGTGAATGATCTTTAAGCAAAGTTTGTATTTCTCCTTTTTGGGTGAATTGGAACTTTGAGAATCTAAATGGGATATACACGACAACTTGTCGTATACAACCCCTAAATTGGGGGTATACGCGACAAAATGTCGCGTATACAAACATTAGTGGCATTAAACAAAAAAAAGGAGAAGAAAGTGGAAAAATTAATTAAAAAAGTATTTAGATTTATTGAGAAAAATAACTTGAAAGGCGTAAAGAAAAAAGTTGAGAAAGGTTTTGATATAAACTTAAAAGATTTCAGTAATATGAATGCAACTTATTATGCTATTCTTTACAATCGCGAAGAAATCTTTAATTATTTTGTATCAATCGGTGCTGATTTACATGCTTTGACTGATTGTCCTGAATGGAGCTTATTACATGAAGCAGTTAAACAAGGTAATATCAACATTATAAAGACTCTTTTAGAAAATGAAATAAATGTTGATTCAAAGATATTTTCGGGTATGACACCTTTGATAAGTATCTGTGATCGTTGGGATTGTGATGAATTAGACTATGAGAAAAGAATATCTATTGTAAAACTCTTGTTGGATAACTCTGCAAATGTAAATTGTGTTCAAGAAAACCGGTATCAAGGTGGTCTAGACCTTATGGGGGACAGAAAAAGGACAGCTTTATTAAATGCTTGCGATAGTGGGTTTTATGAGATAATTTTAATGCTTATTGAGAAAGGGGCTGATATGAAAGTTAAAAATGAACAGGGGTTATCACCAATACACTTTAGAAAATGTTTAGAAAATCCAAATATTTTAAATCTTTTACTTGAATCAGGTATATCAGCTAATGAAACAAGAGAAGACGGATTAACACCAATTTTTGAAGCAATTTTCGGTGGAGAGTTTGAAGCAGTAAAAATATTAATTGAAAATGGTGCTGATGTTAATTTCTTTGACACAGTAAAAAATATTAGAACTGGAGAAGTGACACGTATAACTCCATTACATTATGCTATAAATGTGGCTTTTGAAAAAGGTCTAGATGAAGATATAATTGAATTACTATTGGAAAATGGAGCAAACACAAAGGTGAAAATTAATGAGAATATGGATATTGATCGCAAAAAAAGGGTTTCAAGAATTTTGGAAAAATATCCACATTCCCATATTAGTGATGGCAAAGTATTATCCACAACAAAAATAGACAATAAGCATAAAATCATAAAAATAAATGACTGTTTAAATAAATACAATGAGATTGGTAAAGGATGGGATAAAGAGTACTCATGGTCTTATAATCTTTATGATGATGATTTTGCTATTATTTGTATTGGCAAAATACTCTATTTACTAAGTAAAATCAATATCGAAAAAAAACTTAAAATGAAACATTTAGCTGATGAAAAAAAGCATAACGGTTTTAAGTTATCTAACTATTTAGATTATTATGAAGGCAATACAATAGATATAATTTTATTTCTATTTGAAAATATTACATCATTTATAGCAAGTGCAAAAAAAGATAATTTCATAGCAGCTCGTCCAATTAGTATCCATGTTAGATTAGAAGGTATTATAGGATGGGATTATCATCCAGACGATAACGAATATAAAAACGTAGTCTTAAAATTAAATTATTATTTGGGTACAAATGCCACGTCTTATATTTATAAATTAGCGGATAATAAATACGCAATTACTAATCCTATGAGTGATGTTATTTATAATGAAATGAAAAAAATGGAACAAGAAATGAGAATGTGAATAAACCCATATTGAGAAACTTTGCATGCAACATAAATAATAAAATTATTTGATATAAAAAAAGATGAGTATTTTGAGCAATATTAAACATAATGCTAATTCTTTGAAGCTTTCTCAGTATAAAATTTGTGAAATACTATAAAAGATGAATAAATGATAATGCCACTAACAAATCACTCCCCGCTTGATTTCGTATCGAAGTTTTGTTGTAAATCGACGTTGGGGTTTTCGATAAAAGTTGAGTGGAAATTTGAGGAGCGGGGCAGTGACGGAACATTATGCCCAATGAGCAAATTTCATGAAGAAGATTAGATATTAAGTAAAAAAATAAATACTTTAAATAAAAATTGTAATTTAAAAAAAAGTAGATTTATGAATTGGAGGTAAAAATACTATAGCCGTATCTGCCCATAATCAAAATACAAGCAGCTCCGATGTATCTTTTGACTGCAGAGTATTAGACACAATCATTCATAAATTGGACGGTCCTTATGTTTTTTACCGAAATAATGAAATTATTGTAAAAACCATTGAAGTAAATGGACCCAATACTTACGTTTATACAGATCCTGCATCTGTAGAGCTTATTTGCAGATTTCCAAATGAAGCAGATAGTTTTTATGTAGAACTGAAAGAAGAGCTGATCACCGAAGAATCTTCGTTCACTTTACCTCAGAAATTTCTGGCTACATCTGATATTGAAGGTAACCTGGGAGCATTTGTAATGCTTTTAAGTGATGCAGGTGTTATAAATGAAAATTATGAGTGGATCTTTGGTGAAGGTCATCTATTCTTTATTGGTGACATGTTTGATAGAGGAGAAAACGTAACTGAATGCTTATGGCTATTATACAAATTAGAAACTGAAGCAGAAGCCCAAGGAGGAAAAGTTCACTTTGTAATTGGAAATCATGATATAATGAATCTAATTTATGATTTCCGTTATGTTGGCTGGAAGTATATTTTAAATGCACAATTAATTGGTGAGACTCTGGAATCGGTCTATGCAGATGATACTGAACTTGGTAGATGGCTGAGAACAAAAAATATTATCGAAGAAGTTGCTCCTTTAATTTTTGTTCATGGTGGTATCAGCCCGGCTGTTGCTGCACTTAATCTTTCTTTTGATATGATGAACTATTGGGGAAGATACAGAATGGATGAAGAATGTCCTACTTAGGAAGGTCAAACAATAAAAGGAGGAAGTGACACCGGACTTTATTGGTATCGTGGTATGGCAGATGAAGATCTAACTCAACATGAAGTAGATGGAATTCTTGATAATTTTGGTGCAGGAAAAGTAATTATAGGACATACTGAATTTGATGAGATCACTTTCCTCTACAATGATAAAGTGGTTTGTATAGACTTAGACCACAAAGACAATTTTCAAGCTGGATTTATGGAAGCATTATACTTTGAAGACGGAGATTTTTATGAATTTTACACTAATGGTTCTGACATAACATATACCTATTTGAACGGATTAACGGATATATTAGAGGATGAAATTCCTGAAAATACGAATTTGAATTTATGCAGTTATCCCAATCCGTTCAATCCTACAACAACAATCTCTTTCTCAATTCAAGAAGAAAGCAAAGTAGAATTATCCATTTACAACATCAAAGGTCAGAAGATAAGATCACTATTAAACGATCAAATCTCAACTGGAGAGCATTCAATCACCTGGAATGGGAAAGACGACTCAGGGAAGAAAGTAAGCTCAGGTGTTTATCTTTAC
>CAZSOM010000210.1:0-3595 GCA_964608295.1 uncultured Candidatus Cloacimonadota bacterium | reverse complement strand
CCGTTCTGCTCTTGATGAAATGGATTTAACCGACATCAAAACTCTTTTTGTGGAGAATATCGGTAACTTGGTTTGTCCAGCCGAATTTGATGTGGGTGCACATACAAATGCCGTTGTGCTTAGTGTAACCGAAGGTGAAGATAAACCTTTGAAATACCCTTTAGCCTTCCAAAATTCCTCTTTATGTATAATCTCAAAGATCGATCTTCTTCCCTATCTCGATATTAAGTTAGAAGAAATAAAAGAGAATATCAAGAAAGTAAATCCAAAAATGAAAGTGATTGAGCTATCTTCGAAAACTGGTGAGGGATTTGAGGGCTGGATTAGTTTTCTCAATTAAATAAACATCGATCCGAAAAAAAATAGAACCTGCATAATTGCAGGTTCTTTTGTTTTATAATTCCAAGATCAAGAATGTAATTTATTTTATACTTAAAAATCCGAAACTATAATATCAACACGACGATTAATTTTTCTTCCTTCTACTGTATCATTGGATGCATCCGGCCTACTCATCCCATAACCTGAAGAACTAAGCCGAAGTTTTTCAACGCCAATTTCTATAAGAAATTCCATTACATTACGTGCTCTCTGCTCAGAGAGTGTTTGATTTAATTCTGCCGTACCAGTATTATCTGTGTGACCTTCAACTTTAATCTGTGAATCACGATATACAAGCAGGATACCAGCAACTTTTGCCAGACTTATTTTCAACTCGTTAGAAAGTGTTGTTTTCCCGACAGCAAACAGAACATAAGACATTGAAATTATCATTCCACGGGCATCTTTTTTTACATTAATAAATTCATTCTTCAGTTCATAAAATCTCTTTTCTGCCTCTGCTCTTCTCTCTTCAAGTTCTTGTTGAATTCTCTTCGCTTCTTCTCGTGCTAATTTTTGTTTAATCGCATTTGTCTGTTCTACTGTTTCATTTATCTCTCGTAAAACTAATTCGATTTCTTCTTGCACTTCCAAATTAGCAGCATGATTTTTTGCAGCTATAATCTGGATCTTAGCAGCCTCCGACAGAAGCTGGATTATTTCAAATTCTGCTTCAGCTTCCTTGCTATAAGGATTATCGGAATAGAGTTCAAAAGCCATTTGAATTCTCGCAAGTGCAATCGGGTACAAATCAACTTCACGTGTAATTCCTGTTTCCAGATATTCTTGATAGGTTTTTGTGAGTTCCGCTTTAAATTCATCAAGTTTTTCTATCGTGTACTCTTCTGACCAACCAGATAGGCAAGCACTCAACATAATTAAGACATAAAATATTTTATACAAAGACTTTTTCATTCTTGAAGCTCCAATTTAAGTTCATCAAGTTCGGCTTTCAGGTATTCAAGTTGCTTCCTGGTTAATCTAAGAGATTCTACCTGTCTTTCATGCTGTTCTTTGCTTCTCTCTAGATCATGTAAACTGAGAGCTAATCTATAAAGGGTGAAAGCTTTATCTATATTATTGTGTAGTTTTTTTTCTTTCTTCCTTTTTTTATATTGCATATATTCATCGTAAAGCAAATCAGCTTTTTGAGTTAGTATCGAATCAAGTTCATGCTCAGCACAACTCTTTTTTAAAACTTCAACCTGATACTCTTTTCTAGCTAATTCCTGTTCCAAAAGTACTTTATTCGAAACACAAAATAGATTAAAACTTAAAAGAATTATTACAACCAAGCAAATCAATCTCTTTTTCATCATAACTCCTTTACTTGAATAATATTATAAAATTACTTTTTTTTATTTATAACTAAATCTACTGCTTTTGCAATATAGGAAATATCTTTCTCGGAAATTGTAAGTACATCAAAAAGCAGATCACCTTCCCGTAAAATTCCTAGTATTGGTTTCTCTAGTCCCAGCAGTTTTTGGTGAATTTTCTCAGCATATTTTCTATTACTATCATGAACAATTTTAACTGCTAAACTATCAATTTTTAGCTGAGGTAGTGTTCCACCACCACACTGAGCCTTACTTTTAATAATTTCTGTTTTGATGTCAAATTTATTAAATTCTGCTGCAAGTTTTTCAGCAAGATCTCTTAGATCATTTTGCTTTCTATTTAACATTTCAAAAATTGGAACTTTAGAAAGCAAGTCTTTGTCATTTATATAGAAGCGCATAACAGCTGAGAGTGCTGCGATAGTCATTTTTCCAACTCGGAGAGCGCGCATCATAGGAGCTTTTGCAATCTTTTGGATAAACTCATGTTTCCCGGCAATAATGCCAGCTTGGGGACCACCCAGTAATTTATCTCCGCTAAATGAGACAAGATCGCAACCAGCCTGCAGACTACTTCTTACATCAGGTTCATTTTCCAAGGGAAGTCCTTCAGGTTTTCTCAGCAGACCGGAACCAAGATCATAAACAAATAGAAGTCCATGTTTCTTTGCCAGATCGTGAAGATCAGAAAGTTCAACTTCTTCGGTGAATCCATCAATAAAATAATTTGATTTATGAGCTTTGAATATCATGCTCGTATTTTTTGTGATGGCTTTTTCATAATCAGATAATTTAGTACGATTGGTTGCTCCAACCTCAATCATCTTACATCCGCTGGCTGACATGATCTCAGGTATACGGAATGATCCACCAATTTCTATTAATTCCCCTCTGGAAATAATTACTTCCCTGCCTTCTGCAAAAGTTTTCAAGATCAGCATTACAGCTGCAGCATTGTTATTCACAACAACGGCATCTTCTGCTTGAGTTACAAATTTCATCAGTTCAGAAATATGGGAATTCCTCTGACCTCTATGTCCCTTCTTTAGGTCGAATTCAAGATTAGAATAGTTCGTGATTATTGGTTTCAATTCTTCCAAGACATGATCTCCCAAAAGAGCACGTCCCAAATTTGTATGTAATACAATGCCTGTACAATTTATCACCTCAATCAAGCTCTTATCACCAATTGAACTCAGCATTATTTTTATTTGAGCAATGATATCATCAAGATCAACAGTTTTCTTTCCCTCTAAGACACTCGCTCTGATTTCTGCCAGTATCTTACGAATAGTGAAAGTTACAAGTTCATTCCCATAACATTCTACTAACTCTATTATATTTTTATGAGTTAGAAGTCTATCAACTCCGGGAATCTTCTGCATTTCTTCATTCATCATCATCACCCATTTAATAATTTATTACAAAGTAAGTTTAAATAAAATTTTTATACAAAACGTCAATAGAAATTAGAATATTGAGAAAATATATTATAACAATTAATTTCGTAATTATTGCAATTGCCCTTCTATACTAATTTATTATAATCAATAGAAATTGGGTAGATTAAAGACTTCAAGCTAATTAAATCAACAAAATTTATAGTAATAACATTTTACACACTAGATTATTAACTTTAAAAATAATATAATAAGTTTGACACCAAATAATAATTTTAATTATTTTGTTTATTGGTAAAAGAGATTTTTAATTTGTAAATTCCTTCAACTAAATGAACTAAATGTAAATTTCGAATTTTCTATTAGAACAGCATTGTACCACAGACACAAAACTTTTATTAAAACATTATTAATGACAGGTATTTTTTGTATGGAAGGATTCAATGAAATTGTATTTTCGGTGATTCGGATGAA
>CAZSOM010000209.1:0-3597 GCA_964608295.1 uncultured Candidatus Cloacimonadota bacterium | reverse complement strand
TTGCACTAAAATCTTTGATCACATCAATTTTAGTATTTGCAAATTGGATTCCCGCTTTAAGACGGTCGTAATACATTTTCAAACGACCAACACCGTGTGAACGGATATCACTTAGATCACTCTCAATTAGAACGTCTGCACATATTTTTGCATCATCATCAGGCACGCCAAGTTTAGTGAAAACTTCTACCATTAATCCGTAGATCTTCTCTACAGGAATTCTTATAGTTTCCGACATAATTTACTCCTTGCTAAGATTTTAAATACCGAATAGTATTTTCTGCCTAATTTAGCAAGAAAATATCTGTTTGACAGAAAAAGAAAATTTAGAGTCTTTGTTTTATGGTTTGAGTGAAAATATCAATTTGAGGATTTGAAAAATGAAAATTTACTATAAAAAATTAGGCAGTCTAATGTATGTTAGACCTCAATGATAACAGATATCTATGTTAATATCAAAAGTTGTGCTAAATTGGTATCAATATGACGTAAGTTTTTCGATTGAACTTATAGAAAGCTTTATTGAAGGGATTGAGATTCAGGCTGATGAATCAATTATCAGATATGAGAAGAAGAAGGAAACTTTAGTATTTGATGAAGTTCCTGAAGAAAACTCTGCACGTGTAGTAGAAACCTATCAGGGGCTTAACAGTGAAACTTGGAAATTAAAAAATATATTTTGCGTGCATTTTCCAAGCATGCAGCGGAGATCAGCCTTGCTAACAATAAGCGGTTATTTCGAGCACGAGTTAAACAAATTATGCAAGCAATACCAATCTGAAAAATCGTTTAAATTAGCATTGTCGGATATAAGTGGAAAAGGAATATCTCGATCTTCCAAATATCTTGAAAAGGTGGCTGGGCTTGATGTTCATAAAACGTCAAAAGAATGGAATCAAATAAAGAAGATTCAGAAAATTCGCAATGTGATTGTACATCAGGATGGGAAATTGCATGACCATCAAGGAAATCCAATTATGGATGCCATAAATTACATCAAGGAAATAAATTCTTTAGATGGCGAGTATGAAGTAGTAATAAAAAAGGGCTTTTTAGAATATGTTGTTGGCATTTATAAACAGTATTTTAAACTATTAGATGAATCAATTTCAGCAAAGAAAAAGAACTAACAAGCCAATGTTAAAGACACATTTAGCTTTGAGCCTTTTAATTTTTTTAACGTATGGCACTGCTAATTGCTATGTGCTACATCCTTTCTGAAATTTTATTCAAACATTACTTTAGTTTGCAACTCAGAATTTGGAAGGAGTAGATTCATAATAAAAATTAATTATAAATGGAGAATATTATGAAATGTCACGAAGTAGATTATGAAATTATTGGAGACGATATACAGGTTGTTGAAGTAGAGCTTGATCCTAAGGAAACTGTGATTGCTGAAGCTGGAGCTATGAATTGGATGGATGATGGAATAATCTTTGAAGCGCATCTGGGAGATGGTTCTAAACATGGTGAAGGTATGATTAAAAAGTTGATGGGAGCTGCCGGACGTGCTATTACAGGTGAATCACTATTTATTACTCATTTTACAAATAGTGGAAATGCAAAAAAGAAAATTGCCTTTGCTGCCCCGTATCCAGGAAAAATAATTCCTCTTAATATGAATGAATTCGGGGGAGAGATTATTTGCCAGAAAGATGCTTTTTTGTGTGCGGCTTTGGGAACAGGAATAACGATTACTTTCAATAAAAAAATTGGAGTTGGTCTGTTTGGAGGAGAAGGATTCATTCTACAGAGAATTACCGGTGACGGGATGGCTTTTATGCATGCCGGTGGAACAATCGTGAAAAAAGTACTGACAGGAGAAACGCTTAAAATCGATACTGGATGCATTGTTGCATTTTCACCTTCAATAGAATATTCAATTGAAAAAGCAGGTGGACTTAAATCAATGTTCTTTGGTGGAGAAGGACTTTTTTTAGCAACTTTAAAAGGAACCGGAACCGTATATCTGCAAAGTCTTCCATTCTCCAGGTTAGCTGACAGGATCTTGAGAAATGCACCAAGAGCAGGAGGCAAGAGAACTGGTGAAGGTTCAATATTGGGTGGAATTGGTGATCTGCTGGATGGGAATTAAATATTAGAATATGGCTGATCCAATTGTTGAAAAGATCTGCCCGATCTGCGGGAAAGATAATAACTGCATGGCTTATAGTACTGAGCCATGTTGGTGTTTAAAGATAGAAATTCCACAAGAGTTGATTGATCTTATACCGGCTGATAAAAAGAATAAAGCCTGCATCTGCTTAAAGTGTATCCAAGATTTTAAGAAAGATCCGAAAAAATAATCAGGAAAATGTAAATTTTACAATTGTTCAAATTCCAAACTATTCAATTTCACTATTTACAATAGCATTTTTTGTTTTTTCGAAACCATCAGCAGACCATGAAATTCTTTAACCAAACAATTCTGCATTTTAATATTCGGTTTTAACTTCATTAAGGTTAAATTGTGTTCAACTGGATTTGGTGAAATTTGCCAGGCAGTAAATGGAGGAATATTAATGAAAGCGATAATATATGAAAAATACGGTGCCCCCGAGGTACTTACTTTACAAGATATAGACAAACCAAGCCCTATGGAAAATGAAATTCTCATCAAGATCCATGCCACAGCCGTCACATCCGGTGATTGCAGAATGCGTCGAGCTGATCCATTTATCACACGTTTCTTTGCAGGTCTTACTAAGCCTAAAATACAAATTTTAGGTGTAGATTTTTCCGGAGAAATTGAAGAAATTGGAAAAGATGTTACCAATTTCAAAATTGGTGATCAAGTATTTGGATCAACTGGAATGGGTTTCGGAGCCTACGCCGAATACAAATGCCTTTCGGAAGATTCCGTAGTAGCACTGAAGCCAGATAACCTTAATTTTGAGGAAGCAGCAGGAATTTTCTTTGGAGGAAACACAGCACTTCATTTCCTAAATAAAGGAGACATTAAAAAAGGGCAGCGAGTACTCATAATTGGAGCATCTGGAAGTTTAGGAACCTCGGCTGTTCAGTTGGCAAAATATTTTGGTGCAGAAGTAACCGGAGTATGTGGAACTTCCAACTTAGATTTGGTAAAATCTCTGGGTGCTAAACATGTGATCGATTACACCAAAATAGACTTTACGCAAAACAGTGAAACTTATGATATCATTTTTGATACACTGGGAAAAAATTCATATTCCAAAGTTAAGCTTTCCTTAAATAAAAATGGGAAGTTTCTCACCTCTAATGCAGGTTTATCTGATTATATTCAAATGCTATGGACTACTTTATTAGGAAGTAAAAAAGTTATAGCAGGAATTGCCTATGAAAAAATTGAGAATCTTCTTTTCCTTAAGGAGTTAATTGAAACAGGAAAGCTGAAACCGGTTATTGATAAAGCTTATCATCTGGAAGAAATGGTTGAGGCTCATCGATATGTTGAAAAAGGCCATAAAAGTGGGAATGTTGTGGTAAAGGTAATTAGTTAAGTGCTATTCGTGAATCGTCCTTACAACAGAAAAATCTATACATAAGATTATTCTATTTCATCAACAGCATCTTCTTTGTGTTTTCAAAATCTCCTGATTTCAATTTATAGAA
>CAZSOM010000208.1:0-3626 GCA_964608295.1 uncultured Candidatus Cloacimonadota bacterium | reverse complement strand
TCAAGCTCCCTCCACGTGAAATAATCTTTCACATAATCAGGACTTTTATATTCCCAGTTGCGTCTTACGGTAATTTTACTTAATCCACCGCGTTCCATCATCCATTTCAATGTTTGATTATTAATACCTTTGACTAGAGCTAGAACAACGATGATTGACATTGTTCCCAGAACAATACCCATTACCGTAATTATACTCCTAACTTTGCGTGACCAAAAGTCAGAAAATCCTACTGTAATGTTTTCTTTAAGAGATATTGCCATCTTGGATCAATCCATCAACAATATTAATTACTCTTGTTGCTCTTTTAGCTACTGCAGGATCATGTGTTACCATAATTATTGTATGACCTTTATCATTGAGTTGTGAGAAGATTGAAAGTATATCACCACCTGATGCTGTATCCAGGTTTCCGGTTGGCTCATCTGCCAGTATAATACTTGGATTATTCACAATTGCCCGGGCTATTGCAACTCTTTGTCTTTGTCCTCCAGACAATTCTGATGGTTTATGCTTTAATCGATCCCCCAAACCAACTTCATCTAAAACCTTCTTTGCTGTACTGGTTCTTTTCTTCTTGCTAAATCCAGCATACATTAGCGGTAATTCTACATTCTTAAGAATATTCAAATGTGGTAGTAGGTTGAATGTCTGGAATACGAAGCCGATCTGCTTATTTCTAATTTGAGCAAGTTTACCTTTTCTCATTTCACTCACTACTTCAGAATTAAGTGAATAATCTCCTTCCGTTGGTGTGTCTAAACAACCAAGAATATGCATTAAAGTGGATTTACCTGAACCAGATGGACCCATGATTGCAACAAATTCACCTTCATTTATTGAGATATCAACGCCATTGAGAGCTGGAACTTCAATTTTTCCAATTCTATATTCTTTCTTCATACTTTTAATGTTTATAATATCAGACATTAACAAACCTCACATTTACATTAGGTGAATTAATGAATTTGCATAATTGTTGTCAAAACAAAAAATAGTTTATTGACGCATAATAGATAGTTCAAAAACTATTAATGTGAAATTGGAGTGTAAGTGAAGAATTGTTTAGATATTTCAGGTCATATAAAATTAGAAGGATCAAAATCAATTTTGAATCGAGTACTAATTATTGCTTCATATTTGACTAATCCTCTCAAAATTCACAATCCATCCTCATGCGAAGATATTGCCACAATGTCAGATAATTTGAGTAAACTGGGAATAGTTTTTGAGAAATCAGAAGATGCTTGGATAGTTAAGCCTACAAGAAGTTTTCATAATTCTGAAAAACTCTACATCCATGATTCCGGAACTGCCTATAGATTCTTAACTGCCAGGATTGCCGCAGAGAAAAATTCAAAATGCAAAATAGATATTTCTGCTCAATTGAAAAAAAGACCAATAAAACAATTAATAAAAGTTCTTAATCAAATGGGTACTAAAATTTGTTTGAAACAGGATTCTTTAATAATTGTTGGTGAAACTCTTAAAGGTGGCAGTTACAAAGTTGAAGCAGATGTATCAAGTCAATTCATTAGCGCACTTCTGCTTATTGCCCCATCTTATCAAAATGATCTTGAACTTTTACTGGAAGGAGAAATAGTTTCTCGTTCATATATTGAAATGACAATTAAAATAATGCAAGATTTTGGGGTTATTGTTAACTTTACAGGCAACAGGTTGTTTATTAAAAAAGGTCAGAAATATCGTGAGGTTAAAGAGTATCACATAGAACCTGATTATTCTTCAGCCTGTTATTTCTGGGCTATAGGAGCACTCAGCAGATCCTCAATTTCAACAAACACGATTGATAATGAATCTCTACAACCTGACTATAAATTTCTATCATTGTTGCAAAAAGTTGGAGCTAATATTACTGTAGAAAAAAATAAAATCAGTGTTCGCAGAGGAGAGTTGCAAGGTATTTCAATTGATATGATAAATATGCCGGATCAAGTTCCAACTCTTGTAACACTGATGCTGTTTGCAAATTCCAAAACAACTATCACCAAAATTGATCATTTAAAATATAAAGAATCAAATAGAATTGCAGTCTTGGTTACTGAATTATCTAGAATTGGTGTAGATATATCATATCAAAATGGAAAGCTAATCATCAATCCTTTAGAGAAAGTTGTAGGGAACGAAACTCTTATAACGTACAACGATCATAGGCTTGTGATGGCCTTTAGTATATTGAAGATGATCTTTTCTCAAATTGAAATTTCAGACACGCATTCTGTAGAAAAGTCATATCCGTCTTTTATGATAGATTTACAATCACTAAAACACTAATTCTTATTATTCTTGACATAAATCTTCAAGATATAGATAAAACGTATGTATGGGTAATTATAAAAATATTGTTATTTTGTCAGGTGGATTTTCGGAAGAAGCTAAAATATCTCAAGCTTCTTCCAGAGAGATTGAAAAAACCTTATTGGGATGTGATAAAAATATCACAATAATTGATCCCGTTGAATATAAATCATATTCGGAAATGATCTTCACGATTAAGAAACTTAATCCCGATCTTGTGTTTAATGGATTACATGGTGCAGAAGGAGAGAATGGTATGATCCAATCTCTTCTTACTCTTGAGAATATTCCATATACTGGTTCAGCTCAACGCGCAAGTGCAATTGCTATGGATAAATATATCTCGGGAATTCTGGCTGAATATACCAATGCGAAAATTCCAAAACGAAGACTTATTTATAAAAATTATGAATACGATTTTTATTTTATTGTTCAGCATATTGGATTTCCGATGGTTGTTAAACCGAATGATTCCGGATCATCTGTTGGCATAAGCATCATCAACGATAAAAAAGATCTAGAAGCTGCTACAAAACTTGCTTTTAGGTATAGTGAGAAAATAATAATAGAACAATTCATAACAGGTAGGGAACTCACAGTAACAATCTTAGGAAGTGAAGTTTTACCGGTTGTTGAAATAATTCCAAAAGATGGCTGGTATGATTATACAAATAAATATTCTAAAGGAAATACATTCTATGATGTTCCGGCTAAACTTACATATGATGAAGAAAGAAATATAAAAAGACAAGCTCTTGAAATCTTTAATCTCTTTGGTTGTGAAGTTTATGGAAGAGTTGATTTTCGTTATGATGGAAATGACTTCTACTTCCTTGAAGTGAATACACTGCCAGGGATGACTCCACTAAGTTTAACTCCTATGGCAGCCAAAGAAGCTGGTTTAGATTTCAAAGAACTTTTGTTAACAATTATTGAATTATCATTAAATCGTTAGAATTTTAATATTGGAGGAGAAAATGAAAAAAATTCTATTACTTTTAACTTTAACAATTTCAATGAGTTTATTTGCTCAAACACCGCTAACATTGCAAGTATCACCGCCACATAGCACTTTTAATGTACTTTATCCAACAAATTTTAATCCTGATGAACCCAATCTTCAACCCGATCTTTTCATGATCACAATATTGGGAGATATTCCACCAAATACTATTCCTGTTTTATATTGTGTAATGACTTGGGAAGATGAGCAGGCTTATGCAACACTTACTCCAGATGTCTCTGGGCAATTCCCCACGAATTTATCTAGTTCTGATATCATCAATAATTCACCAATGAGTTTTAGT
>CAZSOM010000207.1:0-3641 GCA_964608295.1 uncultured Candidatus Cloacimonadota bacterium | reverse complement strand
GGGCACGCCGCCATTAATCAACATGGAGCGAAGCGGAATGTTGATTAATGTTTGGAGTGAGCTGCGCTAAATTCAAACCATCCCAAACGAACCGCTCAATCGTTTAAATCATAAGATTTAAACAAAGAACACCGACCGACTAAAGCGCAGGCACTTTTTTTAGTGGCATTCTGATTAATTATAATAATTTATTTCTCTCTCAATTATATAGCTAGGAATATTATTTAAACAGATGATTTTATGTATCCAATTACCTTTACTATCAAAACGATATTCATATGTTTTACTTTTATTCATAAAAAATCCCTCAAGATTTTTAATTTAATGAAAAATTAACAGAGAAAGTAACCCAGCAGGCTACAGGTTTTCCACCACTTTTAGCAGGTGAGAATTCCCATTGCCTAACACTATTTACAGCAACATCATCCAATCCACCAAGTCCTGACATCAATGATTTTACAATTTTTATATCTCCAACAGAACCATCTGTAAAAACTTCTACCTGTAAGATCACATCACCTTCTATACCAGTATTTTTGGCAAAAGTTGTATATTCCGCTGGAGCTGTTTTAATTGCAAAAGGTGCGACTTCATAGTAAGCCCATATATCTGTAGAACCCAGAATTTTGTTCTGAATTTCATCCTCTGGTATTAATGTAGGATCAATTGTATCAATAATTTCAATATCTTCATCATCTGTACTATCAATATCTTCTTCTATGATAATCTCAAATATAGGTTTAACTGTTTCTACAGGTGGTTTAATTCTTTCTTTGATCTCAGGTGGGATATCAATTGCATCAATGATGTTGATAGTTCTATCATATGGTTTCACCTCTATTTTAGGTGAAACAATAAAAGCAAAAAATAATATCAGGATAGCTAAGCATACTGATTTATCATAATAGCTTTCTGCAATGTCTTTCCAGTCAACAATTCGTTTATTCATATCTCACCTACCTTTGTAACTTGATGCTGATCATCAACTGCAATTTGAGTCGGCTGCATAAAATCTTCTGCAAACATATAAACAGATAAAATACTAATTAGAAAAATTGTTGTTAATTTCATTTTCTCCTCCCCAAAAAAAAATGAATTTTCCTTTTAAATCAAGATTCTAATATTTCTCACTCTATTTGATGCACTATGTAAATTTGCAATTGCTATTCCAATCTGGGTAAATTCAAGTATTTTGGATTGATCATTTGCTTAAAGCCTTTATTAATGGTAATGAGTATTTTTTAACTTTATATTTTCACTCAGTTGATAATCAATTAGTAATATTGATAAGTGCGGGATGTTATAGGCACTTAGTCTTGCGATTTCAGCACTAAATAAAATTTCTCTTGTAAATTTCATAATTTATCATCAGTATAAGCTGCTGCTAACGTTCCGCGTGTACTGTGAACATTAACTGACATGCTTGTTAGCTCACATTTATTTTAATAGTATACATTTCTTAACTGCTTTAGTTTTGCCATTCACATTCAATTTGTAGAAATATATTCCTGAAGCGACATTTTTTTCCGATTCATCAATGCCATTCCAGATTATTGAATGCTGTCCCTCTGCCAGTTGATCTTTGATTAATTGTTTTACTTTCTGTCCTTTAATGTTATATATTGCAATATTTACTTTTGAGTCTTCTAGAATTGAAAAAGAGATTGTTGTCATTGGATTGAAAGGATTTGGATAAGCCCTGATTGAATAGGGGATATCCAGCAGACTTATTTCATCATCGTTAGCCCCGACAAAATCAGAAAGGTCGATTTTCTGGATGTAGTGATTTCTTTCATATTCACCTTCTATGACTTTGATACCTGTTGTAAGGTCGAGGTAGACATTATTTCCGAAGAACTCAATATCACCAATCAATTCCATATTTGGTCTGTTCATCAGTGTCTCTTCAAATTCAGCAACGAGTTGATTTCCTGATTCATCATAGATCGTGTAGGAAAATTCATAATCATATTGGGCATTGGATCCGTAAATGAAGAAGATGAAATTTTCACTTTTGTGATAAGTATATATGCCATTCGGATATGGATTTACCAAAGAAAATCCGAAACTGTTTTCTGCTATGAAGTTCTGTTCCAGATCAAATTGATGAACCTCGACAGAATCCGCAGAATTATAACCGGTAAGATAAAAATGGTCTTCAGCAAAAAAAGGTTGCAAACTATAATAGCGATCTTCTGAAACAAAAAGCGGATATTCCCACATCGGTTCTCCATCATGAAAATAATGCAGAGCATTTTCCATAGCGTCAACAGGATGTGTTTTCACCAGAAAGTCATCGTCTGTTCCGTAAGTACCGCATAATTCGCTGTTAATAGCCAAAAAGAACTGTTCTTCGCAGCTTCCATCTTCATTGATCTTCACACCTAGCACATTGTCATTATAAACGTGGAACAAAAAATTATTTTTAAAATCGTATGATTGGTAGGTGTTGACAACGCCGAAATCAAGCGAAACTGTTTCATTCCAGAGAAATCCGGTTTCATTAAAGTACATTGCCTCCATGTCACTATAAATCCAGCTACCCTGATCGGTAGCGATGTGAAAAAGCAGCCCATTATGAAAAGGTACTATACCAATATGATTGTGGTAACCTTCCTGAATAATAAATTCTTCGGAATTTGACCAGAGAGGATTACCTGTTAGATCATAGGCTCTGATTGATATTGTGTCTGCTGTATCTTCGAAACCACTGATTTCATAAAGGTAAATCACGTCTTCATAGAACAGATAGCTTCTTTCATATTCGATAAGAACGGTACCATTGCTCTCAAGTTGAGGATTACCGGACTCATTAAAAACCTGTGTCATGATGGAATTTCGAGCATGAGAAGGCCAATAGGCGTGGAGTCCGTCTTCTCTTTTTATCAGGGTTGGCTGAGTAAAATCGGCTTCAATCTCTCTGATTTCTTGTAAGGTGTTTGACGTATCTGTTTTTCTAAGAGATGAAATTGAATCATGACCATATCTTATCTTACCAGTCATTGTGAAGCCATTATTTATGTAGTATTTTTCATTGAAACTGGAATAGTTGTTTTCAACGTTTTCGGGAAGATAATAAATTGGATCGCCAGCGCCGGACTCATCGATTTTAATGAGATAACTCTCATATCCATTTGGTCCGTAACCGGAAATACAGATAAAATCTTGATCATGGTCATAAACGCTCATATCATGAAAATCGGTGTTTTCGATCAGATTTTCTGCCAGGAGATTGCCCTGATAATCACATTTCAGGAGTTTGATTTCATCATTGCATTCCAGGCTTAGGCAATTAAAATAATCGTTTCCAGCCAATAGATATCGATAGTAGTAATCTCCCAGATTGCAAATTGTGATGGGAGTCGTTCCCGAAACGGAATTTCCTTCCAGATCAAACTGCCACATTTTAAGTTCATTTTCGTCTTCGTCATTAAACAGTACATAAAAATTATCATTTATGAATCTTCCGGTTCCAAAGTTAGGTATAGTAAATGGTTCTGATTGATAGAGCAAGTATCCGTTGTCATCAAATTTCATGAAGAATAATTCTTGTCCCATACGCATCAGCACAGAAAGCTGATCTGCGATAAATACCTTGCTGATGATCTCATTATTGCAATTTTGAACTGGAAGTTCCAGCA
>CAZSOM010000206.1:0-3648 GCA_964608295.1 uncultured Candidatus Cloacimonadota bacterium | reverse complement strand
ACTCTGAGAAATACAAAAAGCAGAAAAAATATGAAAGTCAGTTTATTTAACACTATTTCCTCCTATGATCAATAACAACAATTCAGCACAATACATCATTAGTTGAACTGGATATTTACTTCGTTCCCGTTCGCGGATTTTGGTTCCTTGGTTGAAATAGTATCACCTACAGCTAATCCATCAATTATCTCAACCTCTTGGAAATTATTAATACCTGTCTTTACAATTTCTCCAGTACCAATTGAATCATTTATAACTTTATAAACAATGTCATTGCCTTCATTATCAGAGAAAATACAGCGAATAGGAATTACGACAATATTCTTTCTCTCTTCCCCGATTATTGTAATATTTGCAGTCATACCCGGTTTCAATTTCTCATCTACCTCAATCAATTCAATTTCTACAGGAAAGACTTTTACATTATTATAGTTAATAGCCATGGCTGCTATTTTTTTTATTTCACCATTGAACTTCTCATAAGGATAAGCATCAACCTGTATATCTACTTTCATACCAACTTCGATCTTGGAAATATCTACTTCATTGATCTTTGTGTTTACAATCATTCTACTGAGATCAGCCAGCTTAAGAATTACAGTTCCGGAAGAATAAGATCCAGAGCTGGAAACCACCATCTCACCCTCTTCAACTGGTTTCAGAATTATTGTTCCTGAAGCGGTTGAATACAATTTTGATACATTATTTTCCGATTCAATTTCTTTGATCAGTTCATACTGCTGTAAGGCAGAGTTATAATTGATCTGAGCAGTTGTATAGGCATCTTTGTAATTATCAAGTTCAGTTTCAGAAATAAAATTATCATTGAAAAGAGTTTTTCTTTTATCATATTTTTCTTTGGAATTTTCTAATTCTATTTCAGCAAGCCTGAGATTACTATTCACTCTCAAAATGGCTTCAGCTTGATTATAATCAGGTTCAATTTCAGCGATGAGTTCACCTTTGTTAACGTAATCACCTTCTTCCACAAAAAACTTGATCAGTTCTCCGCTAACTTGTGATTTTTGTTCAATTTCTCTTATTGGCTGGATCTCTCCGGTTTCTTCTAATTTTATAACTATTGTACCAAGTTCAACTTCGTGATTTTTTGCTTTCTCACCAGATTTTGATCTATTATTTTTCCCTTTGGATACATTACAACTAACTATAAAAATAACCATTATTAAGATAATCAAGCTGTTAAAGAATCTCTTCATTTCATCTCCTTGTTCCTATTTCTGCAATAATATTTATCTGCGTTTATTTATACTCAACCGCATTTAGATTTAAGCTCAGGGGTTTTCCATTCCGTAATATCCCGATCTCAATTGTGTCTCCAACAGAAATATCAGAAACTGCAAGCTCTGCATCACGAGTATCTTTAATGATATTTCCATTTATCTCTTTCACAATATCTCCCTCTTTCAATCCGGCTTTTGCTGCAGGACTCTTACTTTGAATATAATTTACCAGAACTCCGTCAAGATTTTTAAGATTAAGATGAGATGCAATTAGCTGATTCAATTCCTGTACTTTGAAGCCAAACCAGATCTGCCTGATCTTACCAAATTCGATCAACTCCCGGGCTGATTTCTTAACTGTGTTTACAGGAATAGCAAATCCTATCCCAATACTTCCACCTGATTCTGAGAATATGAAAGTATTGATGCCAACAATTTCACCGAAAATATTCACGAGCGGACCTCCGCTATTTCCCTGGTTAATTGCTGCATCTGTTTGCACCATGTGACGATAAATCTTACCATCTTTATTCTCTGCAAAATCTCTATTTATCGCAGAGATAACTCCAACAGAAACACTTGGTTTACTGTCTTTAATCAAAAAGCCATAAGGATTCCCAAGTGCAATTGCCCACTCCCCGATTATCAAATCATCTGAATCTCCAAATTTTGCAAATGGAAGTTCATCACCTTCGATCTTGATAACAGCAATATCATGGCTTGTATCTATGCCAACTACTTTCGCATCAAATTGTCTTGTATCGGTCAGGATAACCTTAATTTCGGTAGCACCCTCCACAACATGTGCATTCGTAAGGATGAAACCATCCTCAGAAAATATTACACCGGAACCGATTCCCTGGATAGTGTAAGGGACTTCATCATAAAATCCAAAAAAGAAACTTCTGCGGCGTTTTACTATTTTGGTTTTGATCACGTTAACACTAACTACAGCCGGTTCCACTATTCCTGCTGCATGGGTTATTGCATTTCTTCTGGAAGAATAAACTTCTTCAGTTTTCAGGTTTTTTTCTATCTCCTGGCTATTACCAGTTTTTGCTAAAGAATTTAATGGAGATAAACTATCTTTCACTTCCCGATTCTTATTTAAGACTGGATAAAATACCAAAAGCAGCACAGTTAAAACTAATATGAATAATACATGATTTCTTTTCATAAATTTTCCTATTTAACGATAATGTAAATTAGCATATTCCCAAAACCGATGAGGAAATGAACTGCTAATACGAACATCAATAAATACTTGTAAACATATTTATTAAAATATTCTTTGAGCACATCTACATCAAGTTTTTCATCAAGTAGTTCAATATATTTATTTAGTTCATACTTTTCCATCAAGTAAGGAACAAATGTTCGCAGGAATTGCTTCACAACCTCAAACACAATTGTTGCTAAAAAGTGTTTAATATTATTCTTTATGGATTTAGGAATGAATCTGAGGTTATCCAAAAATGTAATTTTATCCCAGGTTTGATGAAAAGCTTTATGTTCCCATTTTGTAATGCGAGAGGTATCACTTTCATCTTTAATATCGTTGATGTATTCATTCACCATTTTCCTTATCTTCTTGATTAGCCAAATCTTTTTGCGGTAAACAAAGGCAGGTGTGAAAGGAAGGTGTTTTCCAAATATCTTTAATTTCTCAGAGGGAATAAAAAGAAAAAACTTGATTGCAAAGACGAAGAGAAATCCTACCAGCATGTTAACGACAATAAAGATCAGTGGTTTGATGATGAACATTAGATCTTGTCCTGATGATATAATTCAACAAAATATTCTATTGTACGATTATAGGTTTTCTCAGCATCTACAGGAAAGTAACAGGCAGGAAGTTCATTCATGGAACAGTGATAGCTGATGCATTCACAGCAGATCCCTTTCTTACTGCAAGGATAAGTACAATTGCAATTTTGCTGGTTCCTGCTTTGATTATTACAATCCATCCACTCTCCTATCTTGTATTTCTACAGCTTAATCAAAATTTACAACTCTTTTTGTCAATATTTAAGGTTTTACGCTAAATATATATCACTCAGTAACAAAATACTTCTCAAGCCAGTCTAATGTGTATTGAATATCTTCAGGGATGGGTGCTTCTGCTTTTATTATTTCTTTAGTGATAGGATGTTCGAATTCTAATTTATGGGCATGCAGAGCTTGTCTTTTAAGGTGATTTGCCAGTAAGTATTTTACTTTCTTCTGGTAATGAAAGGGTACAATACTGAGAGTTCGTTTAAGAGTTGAATATGTATTATCACCCAATATCGGGCAGTTTATATGAGAGAAATGAACCCTTATCTGGTGAGTTCTGCCGGTTTCCAATTCAATTTCCACCAGTGAGAAAAAATCGAAATATTTTGCAATTTTGTAATGGGTTATAGCT
>CAZSOM010000205.1:0-3684 GCA_964608295.1 uncultured Candidatus Cloacimonadota bacterium | reverse complement strand
GAGTTATTACTTTGATTGCTTCAGTTAGCGTTGTTTCACTTCGTTGCTTAAAAGCGGCAAATACAAATCCGGTGAAGGCTTTGAAATATGAATAAAACAATATTACGAACAAATGCAATTCAAGTTTATTCCTTTTTGAGTTTTCTAAATGCTAAGCAGAAAAAAGGTGAACTCAATAAGCCATTGAAAATTTTAGATTGTGATGCTGGAGGAGCTGTTCATCCACTCGCATTATTTGCTGAATATGGATTTGAAACCTGTGGAATTGATATTTCTGATGAACAACTGGAAAAAGCAAAGCAATATTATTCTGAACACAACCTAAAAGCAGATTTTATAAAAGCAGACATGCGTCAAATTCCATTTGAAAATGATAGTTTTGACTGCGTTTATGAACATTATTCTATGTGTCATCTCAGCAAAAGGGATACTGCAAAAACTGTTAATGAAATGTATCGGGTTACAAAAAAAAATGGATATGCATTTTTAGGATTTATTTCTACCAATTGCTGGCCTAAATCAGCTTATGGAGTTGAGAAAAATCCAGGTGAGTTCTGGACAGAACAAGATGGTAAATTCTATATGCATAACATGTTCACAGAAAATAAAACCGATCAACTTGTAGCGGATTGGAAGATAATTTATAAACAAAAACACACAAAATATATGAGGGAAGACGCTAATAAGCTATCTAAGAAAGAATGGTTGAACCTTTATGATAAAGTTAATGAAGAGTATAGCAAAAATGAGTGGATGAGACATTATGAATGTAGAACTAACCTCTGTATCTTCAGTCACATTTTCTATATTTTGAAAAAACTGTAATGCTCTTAATATTTTTTAAATAAGTGAGGATAAATGCTTAAAAATTTTCTGAAAAGCGCTTTAATAAGTCTGATCAAAAACAAGTTTTTTACATTGATAAACCTGATCGGTCTGGCAATCGGCATTACCGGTTTGTTCCTGGTTTTCATTTTCATTTCTCACGAACAAAGTTTCGACAAATTTCATCAGGATCATGATAGAATATACCGGGTTTTGCAGCGAGAAATGATGTCAGGCGGTCTTTCGATGAGTATTTCTACAGCACCACCTCTGGCACTGGAGTTAAAGACAACAACGCCTGAAATCGAAGAAACCTGCCGTGTTTTGGAAATGAGTAACAGATTGATAAAAAGTGACAGATCTTCTGACTATGAAGGAAATTTCATCCTGGTAGATCCTTCTTTTTTCAGTATGTTCACCATTTCCATTTTGTCTGGAAATGTAACGGAAGCAATTCAAGATCGCAATAATGTTATCATCACACGCAGAATTGCAGAGAAATATTTTGATTCTATTGATGTTACTGGTGAAACGATCAAGATAAGAGATAAAGATTATAACATTGGCGGAGTAATTGACAATCCACCTTCCTATTCACATTTACAATACGACATCTTGTGTACGATGAACTATATAGAAGACGAGAATTTCCACAAGTTTGCCTGGCTCTGGCACGCTATCAGAACTTATGTGAAACTCTACCCGGAAGTGAATTGGAAAGAAGCAGATGAAAAAATCCGCATTCTTCATAATGAAGCAGCAATCGAAAGATTTAAAGACGCCGGACTGGATTACACTTTTTCTCTGCAACCGCTTTCGCACATCAGGCAGGAAGAAGTTACAGAAAATGGAATAATTACTTCAGCATCCGCCAGAAATGTTTCGATCTTTCGCTGGTTAGCTGTTTTTGTTTTGTTCCTGGCTTGTCTGAATTTCGTAAATTTGACATTGGCCTTGTATTTCCGCCGTATCAAAGAGGTCACCATCCGCAAGATCATAGGTGCACGTCCTTTAGACCTGGTACGGCAATTCCTGATAGAGACATTGATCGTAATATTATTTGCTGCTCTACTCTCGATTGTTCTGATTGAATTTTCCCTACCAGCCTTTCTTAATTTTACTGGCATTCCCAATAATTTTATGCAGCATATTTCACTGACACAGCTAATATTATTTGGTTTGATCATTCTGGGAATTAGAGTTGTTTCTGGAGTTTATCCTGCCTTTTATGCTTCGCGTCATGGAGTGATGAAAACCATGGTGCAAGGTAAAGTGAAATTGAACAATTCCATAATCCGACATATTCTGATTGTAGCTCAATTTGCAATTTCAGTGATTATTATCATCGTGATGTTAAGTATGCAGGAACAGGTTAAATTCATGCAGAACAGGGATCCTGGATTTGATTCTTCTCATAAACTCGTTTTGAGTATGAGAAGTGAAACAAAATTGAGAGAAAAATATGAAACATTTAAGGAGATGTTCGGTAAGATTCCGGGGGTGAATGGCATTACGGCATCCAATACAATTCCTGGTAAAGATTTCAGCAGTTTTTACATCGAGAGCAATGACAAAGAACTTGGAAAAGTTCAAAAAACCATGAATTGTTTCAGCATTGATCATGATTTTCTGCCGATTTTTGATATTGAACTTCTGGTTGGCAGGAACTTCGATCCTGCTATTGATACAGATCCTTCAGTAGTTTTCCTGATGAGTGAATCCGGTGTAAAATTTATGGGCTGGAAAAATCCACAGGATGCTTTGGGTGAGAAAATCATAACAGGAAATAGAAGTAGAAGTGGTAAGATATTAGGTGTGGTGAAGGATTTTAATTACATGAGCCTGCAGTATGAAATTGATCCAATTTTTCTGGAGTATTATCCTCGTGAGTTTAGTTTTCTTACTTTGAATGTACAGCATGCGGATCTGACAAATGTGATTAATCAGGTTGAAAAGAAATGGCAGACTGAATTTGAAGGAATTCCTTTCGAATATTTCTTTGCTGATGAAACATTCAACCAGCAATATGTAAACGAAATAAAAGCTATAACTTTGATGAAATTCTTTGGTTTGGTTGCCATCGTGATCGCCTGTTCAGGATTAGTGGGAATCTCACTTTTTGTCTCTCAGATGCGACTCAAAGAAATCGGAATCCGCAAAGTTTTGGGAGCATCAATCCTGGAATTATTGAAATTACTGAACAGTAGATTTTTGTTATTGGTTGGATTAGCTAATTTGCTAGCCTGGCCAATTGCTTATTTCATTTTAAATAAATGGTTGCAAAACTTTGCCTACAGAATGAATATGCAACTTAGTATATTCTTAATTGCAGGAATTTTTTCAACACTTATCTTCATGTTCACACTCAGTTTCCAAACCATCAAAGCTGCCAATACAAATCCGATAAAAGTGTTAAAGTATGAATAAAAAAAATTGAGGAGTGTTCTATGAAAACTGTTTTACTGATTTTTGTTTTAGTTTGTTTATTTGGTAGTCTCTTCGGACAGGATTGGCTTTATTTAGGTCAAACCCCACCTGGAATGGATCCGGAGAGATTTCCACCTGTTGAACCGCAGGCAAATGCAGATTGGTGGTGGCATAGTTCGCCGATCTTCTCACCAGATGGTGACGAAATGTTTTTCGTGAAATATTATGCTGCTCAATATATGGAGCTTAATTACATGAAAGTGGAAAACGAAGAATGGACTGTACCGGAAACTCCCTGGTTTGTAACGCCGGATTATGCTGATAACTGCCCGACGTTTTCTGTTACAGGAGATACTTTATATTTTATTTCTACGCGTCCTGGTGGTTTTATTTTTATGACAACGAAAGAGAACGACAATTGGACAAATCCTG
>CAZSOM010000204.1:0-3726 GCA_964608295.1 uncultured Candidatus Cloacimonadota bacterium | reverse complement strand
AGGCAATTTACAGAATTCGGCTTAATATCTTCTTTGACGTTTATTTTATTAAAAAATTAAAGGGATGACAAATGCATAAAAGGTGGAAAATATCAGAAGCATTATCTGCTGAATTGCAGGAAAAAAGGGATATTATCGTTGAAAAGGTAAAATGTCCTGAAATGATCGCAGAAATGTTGATCAGAAAAGAAATTACTGAAATTGACGAAATTGATAAGTTCTTCCATCCGAATCTGAGCAACATGCATGATCCTTTTCTATACAAAGATATGAAGAAAGCCACTGAGAGAATAATTTCAGCGATTGAGAAAAAGGAACTTATAACGATCTATGGTGATTATGATGTTGATGGAACAACTTCTTCAGCATTGTTATATCTCGGCCTAAAAAAGATAGGCGCTAATATTAACTACTATATTCCTCACAGAATGATCGACGGTTATGGCCTATCCTTAAGTGGTGTTGATCTTCTTAAAGAAAATCTCACAGAGCTTATTATCAGTGTGGATTGCGGAATTAACGCAATTGACGAAGTTGATCAGATAAACGACTTGGGAATGGATATAATTGTAACTGATCACCATAATCCTAAAGAAGAATTACCCAATGCTTACGCGATCATCAACCCCAAAATGAAAGATTGCGGTTACCCTTATGATATGCTTGCCGGCGTTGGTGTAGCATACAAACTTTTAGTAGCGGTTTATTCCCAACTAGAAATAGACACAGACGAACTCATTGATAAATATATCGATCTCGTTGCTCTTGGAACTATTGCTGATATTGTTCCTTTAACTGGAGAAAACAGGATAATTGCCAGCCTTGGTTTAGAAAGATTGGTCAAAAAATATAATATCGGTTTAAATGCTCTTATCAAGCTTGCCGGTCTTTCCCAAAAAGAACTGAACTCATCTGATATTGTATTTGGTATTGCACCGCGGATAAATGCAGCCGGAAGGATGGGAAGTGCAATGCGGGCTGTTGAACTCATGGTCTCCGTAGATGAGAAAGAAAGTGAAGAACTTGCCCAGATCATAGAAAGAGAAAACTCCTTAAGACAGCAGATAGATCAAAAGACATTTCAGGAAGCTTGCGATATCATCGAAAAGAAATATAAAAATATGGATGAAACACCTATTATTGTTGTCTCTTCTGATGACTGGCATCCTGGAGTTATAGGGATCGTAGCTTCCAAACTGGTAGAGAAATATTACCGACCTTCGATCATGATAACATTCAAAGAAGGCATTGGAAGTGGTTCCGGCAGAAGCATTGCAGGATTTAATCTTTTTGATGCCCTGGTTTCTGTGGAAGGTTACCTGGAAACCTTTGGTGGACATAAATATGCTGCAGGTCTGCAGATCCTGATTGAATACGTTGATCTGTTTGAAAGTAAACTGAAAAAATACATGAAAGAGAATACAACTGAAGATCAGTTTATTCCACCCTTAAACATAGACACAAAACTGGAATTATTTGAAATAAATGAAAATTTACTGAATTGGCTGGAAAAATTTGCTCCATTTGGTCCTGGAAATATGCGTCCTACTTTCTTTACTGAGCAGGTTATGATTATTGGATTTCCTTATAATGTAGGTAAAAACCATCTTAAGCTAAAAGTTATGAAGGATGGATGTGAACTTGATCTTATCGGGTTTAACCTGGGAGATTACCTACCATTCCTGAAAAAAGGCTCGAACGTTGATATCGCTTATTCTTTGGAATTCAATACCTGGCAGGGAAGAACAACTATTCAGGGAAAATTGAAAGATATTAGACTTGCCGATCAGGATAAATGGGATTATTGATCATGAAAAAAAACAGTCTTAGGTTATTTATCCTGCCTTTTCTGTTACTTACTTCCTGCGCAACCATCGATATCCAATCTCAGAAAATTCCTGATAAATTTCAAACAATCTATAATATCCAAACAGATTTTATTCCCAAAAAATGACTTTATACTTCCATCAATAAAACAGAATTTGTTTTAGAAGAACAAGCAGAAGTAATCCACATTTATAGAAATGGAAAGAAGGTGAATACAATTGGCGGATTTGGTTTTACATCTTCGAGTTTCAATAAACTTGCTGATATTACTCTATCTCCTGACGGTAATCTCTTGGCACTGGACAGCTTCCAAAAAAAGATAAAAAAGTTTGATGATAACGGGAAGCTTATTGCAGAATTTAGTTTAAAAGGATTTATTGAGCCAACTCTATTTGCAGTTGCTGATGATGAAACTTATTATATCTATGACAATGCGACAAAAGAGGTAATAATAACTCGTACTTTCGATGAAACTGACTGGTTTCCTTTTGGGAAATTCCAACTAAAAAAACCATCCAAAATAAGTTTGGCAAAAAACAAGATATTGATTTTTGATAAACAGAATGATTCCACAACTATCTTCGGCACTCTCGGACAATTCCAAAATGAACTGGATGGTAATATCCAGATAGATAAGCAGCAATTGTATATCCTGAAGAATCATTATATTTATCATCCAAAAAGTGAAAATAAATTAGCAATTTCTATCAATAAATGGCACGATTTTTCACTAAAAAATTATGTGATCCTGCTTTCTGATAACGAAATATGGATTGGCAAACTTTCCTATCTGGAACCTGAAGAGAAATAAATTGTTTTCAATCAAAACCAGGATAAAACTAAAAAAATATTTATTACCCATTCTGGCAGGAACATTATTAGGATTAAGCAGACTTCCCATTCAGCTTGGATTCCTGGTATTTTTCGCCTTTGTTCCATTGTTCTATTTCTTCAAGGAACAACGAAATAAGAAAGAGATCTTCTGGGCTGCAGCAGCCTTTAGCTCTGCTTATAACCTTGTCTGCTTACATTGGATTTCTTTAGTTACATTTCCCGGTTATTTAGGAACATTTCTCCTGTTTGCTGCTTATTTTTTCATTGTCTTTCTGTTGTTTAATTTTATAAAAAAACAAATTCCTAAATTTACCTATCTCGGATTTATTCTTATTTGGATAAGTTATGAAACTTTGCAGAATTTTGGTGAATTCAGTTTTCCCTGGTTTAATTTAGGTTACTCGCTATCAGATTACCTGCCCTTCATTCAACCTGTTGATATTGGTGGTTTACCTCTTCTTTCTTTATTAATTCTGATTGTTAACATACTTCTATTTGAATTAAAGAAAAATTTCAAGCGGAATATTATTATAATTTCAGTGATTCTCATCGTTTGGTCTGCTTATGGCATTATCAGGCTGAAGACAATTGATCTTGTTAAAACCGATTTTAATGCTTCAATAGTGCAAGTGAGTATTCCGCAAGATAAAAAATGGGAAGAAACATACAAAGATTCGACCTTGAATTTGTATGAAGAATACAGCCATAGAGCGGCGGATGAGAAAACCGATCTTATCATTTGGCCTGAATCTTCTACGCCTGTGTACTTACTGAGACAGATGGAATACAGAAAATGGATTTTGGATCTTTCTGAAGAACTACAAACAGACATTTTCACAGGATTCCCACACTACAAATATGTTGGAAAATCCCATCCTAATGAATTCTTGTTCTACAATTCTGCAACATTAATTAGTAAATATAGAAGAACTCATCTTCCCTACTATAAGATTGTTCTAGTTCCTTTTGGAGAGCGAATGCCCTTTTTGAAAATCTTCCCATTTTTATGGAAAGTTCATTTGGGTCAGGCTAACTGGGAATATGGAGAAAAGTTAGAATATTATA
>CAZSOM010000203.1:0-3739 GCA_964608295.1 uncultured Candidatus Cloacimonadota bacterium | reverse complement strand
AGTTTTTATTGATATAAATTTCAACATATATTTTTTAACACTTAATTAATTGAGATTGTATTATTTTTTTATTATCAAGGAGTTTTAATGGAGTTAGTAGATTTTATAAGACAAAGTGAAGAATTAATAAATCGAATATCAGAAATTCGGAGGTTACTTTGACACAGCTGTTATACAGCAGAAGATCTTGCGTTCTGAAACAGATATGGAAAAACCTGATTTCTGGCATGATCAGAAAAAAGCTACCAAAATAACGAAGGAACTTACACAACTTAAAAACAAAATAAACCAGGATGAGAAACTTTTAACTATCAAAGATGATCTTGAAACTTATAGAATTCTATTGAATGAAGATTTCAATGAAAATCTGCTCAAGGAAGCATCTGAAGTATTAATGAAAGAAAAACTTCTAGTTGATAAATCAGAACTACAATTCCTGCTGAATGGCAAGACTGATCCAAACGGTGCAATCTTAACAATTCATCCAGGTGCTGGTGGAACAGAATCACAAGATTGGGCAGAAATGCTGTTTAGAATGTATAATCGCTGGGCAGAAAAATCTGGATTTAAAATAGAAGTTGTGGATTATCAGTCAGGTGATGAAGCAGGCTTAAAGAGTGTAACGATAGAGATTTTAGGAGAATATGTTTACGGGTATTTAAAAACCGAAAGTGGAGTTCACAGGTTAGTAAGAATCTCGCCATTTAATGCTCAGGGTAAGCGTCAAACTTCATTTGCTTCTGTTTTTGTATATCCGATCATTGAAGATGGTATTGAAGTTGAGATAGAACCAAGTGATCTCAGAATCGATACATACCGAGCTAGCGGAAAAGGTGGACAATGTGTAAATACGACAGACTCTGCTGTGAGGATAACTCATATCTCAACCAACATAATTGTTCAATGTCAAAATGAGCGCTCTCAATTGAGGAACCGCGAAGTTGCAATGGTTATTTTAAAATCAAAACTTTATCAGCATTATGAAGAAGAGCGTGAGAAAGAACGGCAGAAACATGCGAGCACTAAAACAGATATTGGTTGGGGTAATCAGATCCGCTCCTATGTTTTTCATCCTTACCAGATGGTAAAAGATCATCGTACAAATCATGAAACAGGCAATATCTCCAGCGTAATGGATGGAAATTTGGATGCTTTCATGAATGCATATTTGAAGAAGTTAGCAGGAAGAAAATTATGAACTATAAACAACTCATCAAACAGATAGATAAAGAGCGAATGCCTAAGCATATCGCCATAATAATGGATGGTAATGGACGCTGGGCAGATAAGCACAAGACAAAAAGGGTTAACGGTCATAAAGAGGGAGTAAAAGCAGTAAGACGTATTGTGGAAACTGCTGTTGAAGCAGGATTGCAATATTTAACAGTTTATGCATTTTCAACAGAGAATTGGCGACGTTCCAAACAGGAAGTCAACTATCTTCTAAAATTGATCATGGATTCTCTTGTAAAAGAAATTAATGACTTAAAAGCAAATAATGTGAATATCAGGTTTATAGGAAGTAAAGAAGAGTTGGAAAAAGATTATAATAAAAAAGTTTTAAATACCTGCAAGAGCAGTTGGGATAATGATGGATTGCATTTAAACGTAGCCATGAATTATGGTGGCAGACGTGAATTGATCGATGCTATTAAACAGATGTCTGATGATATAATTGCTAGTAAAATCACAAAAGAAAGCATTGATGATGAATTGATGACCAGTTATCTTTATACTGCGGATATGCCCGATCCTGATCTAATTATCAGAACAAGTGGGGAAGAGCGTTTATCCAATTTCTTAGTTTGGCAGAGTGCTTATTCAGAATTCTGGTTTACAAAAACTCTCTGGCCGGATTTCAGTCGCGAAGAATTTATTCAGTCCATCTTGGATTTTCAAAATAGAAAGAGAAGATTTGGCAGCAGAGAGGAAGATTAATGAGTTTTCTAAAAAGAGTCTTGATCGTAATTATTTTTATTCCGTTACTTTTATATATCTTTTCTGTTGGTGGAGTAGCATTGGCATCATTTTTGGCTTTGATCGCATTTCAAATGATGTTTGAATTGAGAGAAATGTTCTTTAAAAAAGGTATTGTTGTTCCCAGGATAATAATTATTCTTGGTCTTCTTGTTTTCTTAGCATCAATATATTTTGGATTTGTGTTGATCCTTGCTTCGCTTCTTCTCACCTTTGTCATAATAATGAGTGTTGATCTTTTCAATAATAACTTGGAAGGAGCTTTAGATAGAAGTTCTGCCACAATTTTTATTGTCGTTTATATTGCAATCTTAACAAGTAGCATTTATCATATCAGGTTATTGGAAAATGGAAGCAATCTGTTAATAAGTTTAACATTCATGATCTGGATAACGGATATATCAGCTTATCTTGCTGGTAATGCAATTGGAAAGCATAAAGGAATCTTCAAAGCAAGCCCGAATAAATCGCTGGAAGGCTATTTAGCAGGAATTATCTTTTCGTTTGCAGCTTCATTTTTATTAATAAAGTTTTTTGATTTATCATTACTACAAGCTTTAGCAGCTGCTATTGCCGGTGGCATTTTTGGTCAGATAGGTGATTTGTTTGAATCGATTTTAAAGAGAGATGCAGGTGTGAAGGATAGTTCAAATGTTCTTCCTGGTCATGGCGGAATTTTTGATAGATTTGATAGTTTTCTTTTGGCGGCTCCTGTCTTTTACGTTATTTTGTATTTTATAAAATAGGAATGAAAAATGGAAAATAAAGAAAGTACGTTTAATTTTTTTGAGAATAATATCGTAAGTGATGAACATAAAATTATACTTGTTACAGGAGGAGCTGGTTTTATTGGCTCTAATTTTATTAGATATATAATTCAGAAATATCCAAATTTTAAAGTAATTAATTTTGATAAACTGACGTATGCTGGAAATTTAAATAATCTTACAACAATTGAAGATAATGCAAATTATGTTTTTTTGAAAGGAGATGTTGCTGATTCTAAAGACGTGAAAACAGCATTTGAACAATTTAGTCCTGATTATGTAGTTCATTTTGCTGCGGAATCTCACGTGGATAAGAGCATACTCAATCCTGATATCTTCCTGCAGACAAATGTACTGGGAACGCAGATTCTTTTGAACTACTCGCGGGAACATAAAGTGCAGAAATTTGTGCAAATTTCCACAGATGAAGTTTACGGTTCAATTCAAGGTGATGGCAAAGTAAATGAAGAAGCGCATCTTGCACCCAACAATCCGTATTCTGCCAGCAAAGCTTCTGCTGATCTGCTTTTACGTGTGACTTATCAAACTTATGGTCAACGTGTAAATGTGATTCGAGCCTGTAACAATTTTGGAATTTACCAATTCCCTGAGAAGCTTGTTCCTGTTATTATTTATAATGCTCTTACAAACAATGAGATTCCGATTTATGGTGATGGAAAAAATATTCGTGAATGGATTCATGTGGGAGATCATTGCCGTGCTATTGATCTTGTCATGCAAAAAGGAAAATCTGGTGAAACTTATAATGTCGGATCTGGAAATCTGTGGAAAAATATTGATATAGTTGAACATGTTTTAGAAAAAATGAATATTAAAAATGACCTAATTTCCTATGTTCTTGATCGACAAGGGCATGATATACGATATTCGATTGATTCCAGTAAGATCAGAAATGAATTCGGTTGGAAACCGCAAGTTGAATTTGAAGAAGGTTTAGATCAAGTAATAGCCTGGTATACAAATCATATAGATTG
>CAZSOM010000202.1:0-3740 GCA_964608295.1 uncultured Candidatus Cloacimonadota bacterium | reverse complement strand
TAGGTGAATTCTTTCCAATCATCTTTTTTTATTTTGGTTGTATATTTTCGAAAATGATATCTGATTTAATATGTGGTTTAAAATCAAAATGATACTTAATAATTTCATGAAATAAATCATCATCTTCATCTTCAGAATATTTTTGATTTATTAATTTAGAAAATTCTCTAAGCTCTTCTTTATCCTTTTTAAAGATTACCTCTGGGGAGGATTCTAAATCAAAGTAATGTGCATCAAGCCAACAACCTCTATTATTTGTTCTTTTAACATAAATTTAGTACTTAGGATTTAGCTTAAGTCTTTGTAAAACTGATAAAACACATACTCCATCAATAATAATTGTGTGATTACACTTAAGAGCTTCATTAATCGTCAAAGCTAATTCTTTATAATTAATGAAATCAATAAATTTATCTTTCTTTTCTTTAATGAATTTATCTAATTCTATATGCAGTAAAGAAAATGAAGTTGTTAAATATTTAGAAACATAGGTTTTTCCACAACCGTCTTTACCATCAACTGATATAATTCCACCTTTGTTTACTGGCAAGATTGATTTTAGATATCGCTTTAGTTCTTCGATATCATTGACTGTTTTAAGATCTCTTTTAAAAATCATACAAAATTTACCACAAAATCAAGGTAGTATTTCACCTTCAGAATTTGTTTTTATTAGCCATATCTCATTTGAAGTAGATCCTGTAACTATATATCCACCGTCATTTGTTTGTTCTACATCATATCCAGAATTACTATCTCCTTCTCCAAAGGTTTTCATCCATTCTTCATTTCCTTGTGTGTCAGTTTTAATCAACCAAGCATCATAACTACGACTTCCGAAGGAAGATGTAATGCCAGTAATAATAAATCCACCATCTAATGTTTGTTGAACCGCACGACCTTGATCACTTTCACTTCCGCCTATAATACGATTCCATTCTTCTTGACCATTATAATCAGTTTTAATCAACCAAGCATCATCATGTCTACTACTCCAATAGATATCAGTATGACCAACTATGATGTAACCTCCATCTAATGTTTGTTGGACAGAATAACCTGTACAGCTAACTCCTTGATTACCACCAAAAGTTTGACTCCAAATTTCATTTCCTTGAGAATCTGTTTTAATTAACCAAATGTTTGAAGAACCACTTCCATATGAACTTGTCTTCCCAGTAATTATATATCCACCATCTTCTGTCTGAGCGACATATTTTCCCCAGTCATAGTCTGAACCTCCAAAAATCTGATTCCATTCTTCATTCCCTTGAGTATCGGTTTTTACCAACCAAACATCATAATTGCCATTAATTACTGTATAGCCAGTTAGAATATATCCACCATCGCTCGTTTGATTTACTGATAGACATTCATCTAATTCTGTATTACCAAATGTTTGATTCCAAATTTCATTTCCTTGCGAATCTGTTTTTATCAACCAAAAGTCATACGAACCATTGCCAAATGAAGATGTATATCCGGCAATTATAAATCCACCATCTGAAGTATTTTGTAATGAATGCCCCTGATCGCCAGAACTTCCTCCAAAGTATTGTCGCCATTCTTCATAACCGTAAGTATCTGCTTTGAGTAATATAATGTCTGAATTTGAGGTACCGACAATTACATAACCAACATCAGGAATATATATTACAGATTTACCAACTCCTGATCCATAAGTATTAATAAACATACAATATGAACTTGCTTCTTCAATAATGCTGGAAGTAGAAAAACCTATTGTATCCGATACAACAAGCTGGTAAAATCTAGTTTCATCAAAATACACTTCTGAGACTATATAAATTGTATCATTTATTGCATTACTATTAAATATTATATTCATATCACTCATATTTTCTGAAAGTGATTCAAATAATTGATAATTATCGAAATCAATATCCTGTGATTTGTTCCAAGTAATTATGAATGTTTGATTTATATGATTGTATTCAGTTGGGTTCAAGTTAATTTGTGAAGGGTATGAATTCGTATTATTAACTATTAATGTTATTGGATCACTATCAGTCATATTTTCGCTTTCATCATACGCTCGTACGGTTATCGTATGTATGGATTCATCCTCATAAATTGTTGTATCCCAAACAAGTGAATATGGCTCTGTTTCATCAATTATTGTAGTAGAATTTCCATCCACCCATAGTTCGACCTTATCAATTTTTTCATTATCAGTTGCAACACAATTAATTAAAGTAAGCTCAAATACTGTCGAACCGTTTTGTGGATTTGTTATAGCTACATTTGGTGGTGTAGTATCTGGTTTTGTATTTTTCTCACAGCTAATAATTAATGTAAATATAGTTATTAATAAAAAAACGAGTTTAATGGTTTTGTTCATTTTTTTTCTCCTGTGCTTGTTTGCATAACACATTAATTTCATTTCTAACAAACTCACTATCCAATAAATTTCGTGCTTCATAGAAGCCTTCAGAACGTAATTTTATTTCAATTGATACATAATCTGAGTATTCACCAGTTCTCGCATATTCATAAGCCCATTTTAGGGTTTGTTCTTCTCTTTCTTTCTTTTTCAAGCTGACCTCCTTTCTTAAATTAAATTCACCTAATGGTTGGAGTGTGCGGTGCTCTTTCACACTTTCTCTCACTCGGAGCACTGACACTTTTGTTATAGGAATTTTCTTCATCAATGCTCAGTAAAAATTGATTCAAATATTGGTTTCAAATCCCAAATTTCAACTGGCTTTGTGAGATAAGCAACGGGTTTGGTTTCTTGAGCTCGCTTTACAACTTCAGGTTCTTCGTACCCTGTCATAAAGATAATTGGAATTTTTGATTTTTCCGTTATCATCTCAGCAGCTTCAATTCCATCAATTTCACCGACTAAATTTATATCCATAAGAATTACATCAGGTTTGATCTCTTTTACATATTCGATTGCTTCTTCTCCGGTTGTAAAATTACCACAAACCTCGTAACCCTCGTCTTCAAGTTGTATTTTCAACCAAGCTGAAAGCATAACTTCATCTTCAACGATTAATATCTTTTTTTTCTCATTCATATTAGACTCTTTCTTTTTTCTTATCATCTTTAATTTTGATATGCCATCTCAGCCCATTCTCAGATTTTACAGAAATTTCTCCTTTTAATTGACTCTCCACAATGGAAAATACAGAAGCAAAACCCATTGAACCATCTTTTCGAGGATCAAAATTCTGAGGGAAACCAATGCCGTTATCAAATAGTTCAAGGCTGATAGTTTTATCTTTCTCTTTAAATAATCGAATGAATATTTCACCTTCCTGACGATTCGGAAAAGCGTGTTTGAAAACATTAGAAACAAGTTCATTTATTATCAACCCCAGAGGAACTGCAGAGTCAATTGAAATTTTAACATCTTGCAAATCGAATTTCAATTTTATTTTTGTTGAAAGTACACCGTAACTCCGCATTATCAGATTTGCTAAATCTTCAATGTAATCTTTAAGACTAATATTAGAAAGATCTTTTGCCTTGTATAATTTTTGATGAACCAGTGACATTGCTTGAATCTTATTGTTTATTTCATTGAAAGTAGATTTTACATATTCATTCTCGGAGCGTCTGGATTGAATAGAAATCATAGCAGAAATTACTGCCATATTATTCTTTGTACGATGATATATTTCCTGAATAAGAGCAGTTTTTATTTTCAGATCTTTCTTAATTTGATTTTCCGCCAACTTACGTTCTGTGATATCTTTAGCAACTTTTATATA